>NZ_CAOLGM010000159.1:0-8345 GCF_948475835.1 uncultured Escherichia sp.
GATCGCGACACAAGCCAACGTCCACTCTCCCATCTGAGAAAAGAATCGCTGGTAAGCTGCAATTGCCATACCGCTAATTTGCGACTCTGTCGTCTGCTGTGCCACGACGCCTGCCAGCCAGTTGGCGACCGCGCCTGTTGCCAGCATATAAATACCGGTTAATACGCCAGACATTTTCAGACGCGTGATTTGCGCAATCGCCACCGGGTCAATAAAGAGTTCGGCAAAGCCCATTAGCGCCAGCCCGGATATCATCACGGCCATTGACGCTTGACCGCCAGCCGCTGCATGTCGGGCATCAAATGCCAACAACATAAAGCCACAAGCCATCAGCAGTAAGCCAAAGGCAAACTTCAGCCAGACGCGCAATGTTGAGTTGCCGCGGCTTTCTGGCGATGCCAGCCAGGCCAGTACAACCCCAGCGAGCATCACTGCAATTGCATTCACCGACTGGAATAGTGCTGTAGGTACTTCAATATTGAATGCCTGACGATTCACAAAGCGATCGATAAACAAGCTGATGGTACTGCCGCCCTGTTGTGCCAGTACCCAGAACAACGTCCCGACAAACATCAACAATACAATTTGCCAAAGAGCACGGCGGTGTTCGGGGAATTTGATCATCATGCGGGCAATGATTTGTGCGGCAATGAGGCAAACGATCGCCAGCAAATATCCGGACCAGTCGTTCTCCAGCAGCAGGGTAAAAAATACTGGGGCTAAACAGAGCATCACCACTAACCAGCTCCATACTGGTAAGGCAAATTTCACGCTAGTGAGCGCTTTTTTATCCATACTACGCGTGGACTGGAAATGACGATGCCCGCTTAAGAAAATCAACAAACCGATAAACATGCCGCCACCCGCAAGGGCAAAGCCAACATGCCATCCATACCACTGAGCAGCCAGGCCGCAGGCGATTGGGGCGGCGATAGAACCGATATTGCCCGCAGCATACAGCAGCGAAAAACCGCCATCACGTCGATGATCGTTCTCGTCGTAGAGCTCGCCAAGCAAACAGCTGATGTTTGATTTGAATAAACCGTAGCCACAAATAATGATTGCCAGCGCCAGATACAGGCTAAAGGTTGAATTTGTATCAATGCCCAGCACCACATGGCCAAGGGTCATTAACAGCGCGCCGGCAATCACTGCAGTGCGGTTGCCGAGCAGGCGGTCGGCAAGCCAGCCGCCGAGAATAGGGGTAACGTAAACCAGAGAAGCATATGCGCTGAACAGGCTGATGGCATGGTTATCATCAAAACCAAGCTGATGGGTGAGATAGAGAATGAGTAAGGCACGCATGCCGTAAAAACTGAAGTACTCCCAGATTTGGATCGCCACGATATAGTATATCGCGCGCGGCTGTGAGGGTGTTTTCATGTGTTCTCCTTATGAGCAAAAAAGGGAAGTGGCAAGCCACTTCCCTTGTACGAGCTAATTATTTTTTGCTTTCTTCTTTCAATACCTTAACGGTATAGCGGCCATCAGCCTGACGGTATGCACCGTGAATATCGGTTTCAAAGCCCGGATAGTGAGCGCCGATTTCACACAGCATCTGCAGGAACTCCAGAACCGGACGGCTTTCTTCGGTGATCATTTCACCCGGCATTACCAGAGGAACTCCCGGCGGATATGGAAGGATCATATTGGCGTTAATACGACCTACCATTTCGTCGAGGTAAACTTCTTCGGTCATACCGTGCAGCTCTTTCTGGAACGCAGCATACGGAGTCATTACCATCGTCGGCAGCACTTCAAATGCGCGATACATCAGATCCGGCAGATTGTGGTGAACAATCAGTTTGTGGATATTCTGAGCCAGTTCCTGAATACGCATGTTTTCATAGAATTCAGGATCTTCACGATACAGAGACGGCAGCATGTTTTTCACACGCAGGTTCAGGTCGAACGCACGTTTGAAGTCAGTCAGAGCACGCAGCAGGCTCAGTGCTTTGGTCTTATCGATACCGATGCTGAACAGGAACAGCAGGTTATACGGACCGGTTTTCTCAACAACGATGCCATGTTCGTCGAGGTATTTCGCCACGATGCTGGCCGGAATACCAAAGTCGCTCATGGTGCCGTCTTTTTCCATCCCCGGAGTCAGCAGGGTGACTTTGATCGGGTCAAGATACATGTGCTCGTTATCGATGTTTTTGAAGCCGTGCCAGGTGCTGTCAGAACGCAGCGGCCAGCATTCAGTCGTATCGATATGATCCGGCTGCCATACATCAAAGAACCAGCCATCAGATTCCGTTCTCAGACGTTTGATCTCTTTACGGAATTTGATCGCACGTTCAATGGAACCGTTGATCAGACGTTTACCTGCATTGCCTTTCATCATCGCCGCAGCGGTTTCAGTGGACGCCACGATACCGTAGTGCGGAGAAGTGGTGGTGTGCATCATGTAGGCTTCGTTAAAGGTTTCTTCGTTTACGTCACCTTTAACGTGGATCATGGAAGCCTGAGAGAACGCCGCCAGCAGTTTGTGAGTGGACTGGGTTTCGTAAATCACTTTCCCTTCTACACGGCCACCGCTCATACCGCATTTACCTTCGTAAATCGGTGAGAAGTTGGTGTAAGGCACCCACGCGGAGTCAAAGTGGATGGATTTCACATCCAGTGTTTTCTTGATGAAGTCGGTGTTGTACAGCAGACCATCATAGGTAGAGTTGGTAATTACAGCATGTACCGGCCAGGTTGCGTTTGGTGTTTCTTTCACGCGCTTAGCAATGGTAGCGTGCTGGAATTCACTCTGTGGGATACCACCAAGAATACCGTAAGCGTTACGGGTCGGGCGGAAATAGATTGGCGTAACATCGCTCATCATCATCAGGTGGGTCAGCGATTTGTGGCAGTTACGGTCAATCAGAATGGTGCTGCCTGCCGGAGCAGAGTACATGCCAACAATTTTGTTCGCAGTGGAAGTACCGTTGGTCACCATGTAGCTGCGGTCTGCGTTAAAGACGCGAGCGATATACTGTTCTGCTTCTTTGTGTGGACCACTGTGATCCAGCAGAGAACCCAGTTCAGATACTGAAATGGAAATATCAGATTTCATGGTATTCGGACCAAAGAAATCATAGAACAGGCTACCTACCGGGCTTTTCTGGAATGCAGTACCGCCCATGTGACCAGGAGTACAGAAAGTATATTTACCTTCACGAACATATTTAAACAGTGCTTTAGTCAGCGGAGGCAGAATAGTGTTGATATATTCGTCAGTGGTCTGCTTGATCTTATTAGCAATATCTTCAGCAGCACCCAGCGCATATTCAAAGAAGCTAATCTGTAAACGCAGGTCATTCAGGCTTACATCGAGAGTGGAATACGTATTAGCGAACGCGTACAACGGCAGGTTCTCGTTCATTTTGCTAATTTCTTCGCACAGCTCGAGATTATATTTATCCCAGTCAAAAATAACGCCGCACAGACGCGCATTGTTTTCGATCAGTTTTAATAAGTCGTCACGGTCGTTCGGGTAAACAATCTGGAAGTTCAGACGTTCAAGCGCGCGATGAAGTTCACGGATGGGTTCTTCTTTAAAATAAACCCCCATGTGATTCAATATTGCAATAACGTTCATAGTCATATCTCCAGGTAAAAAAGGCCCCTCCCAACACATGGGACAAAATGAAAGGAGGAGCCTCGGAAAATACTTTTAATTAATGTGCGTTAGACGCGGTGTGGTTATCCATTGAGTGGCTCTGGCGCTCGTGCATTTTGCGAGCGTAGAACATCAGGATAATCAGGCTGACGATGAAGGTACCTGCCAGCTCGAAGGAGCTTGCGCCCATCAGCGCGATGAAGCAGAACACGCAACCCAGTACAGAGCAGATCAGGCTGACAAAGTTGCGGATGTTAACGCCTTCAAAACGAATCAGGTCAACGCAAGAGTAGAAGTACGGCAGCATAGTCAGCAGTACTGCGATACCGGTCAGTTCACCGAACAGGTCAGATGCTTTACCACCGGCAGAGTTCATCAGAGTGATGAGGATCATCAGGGCAGTCATTTTCACTGCAGCCAGCAGCAGACCTTTTTTCGGAATACCGTTGCTGTCGACTTCACCATAAACTTTCGGGAAGTTACCGTCGTTAGCGGCACGTACACCTGCCTGGCCTACCAACATCATCCAGGAGCCCAGAGAAGTCAGGCACGCAAAGGCGGTGAATGCAGAAACCAGCGGCGCAGCCCAGTTACCGAGGATGGTTGAAGCACTGATTGCAAACGGAGCACCGGAAGCTGCCATTACTGAAGATGGATACATACCGGAAAGCACCTGAGTCGCAGCGATGTAAACAATACCTGCTAAACCAGTACCCAGCATGGTTGCCAGCGGAACGGTACGTTTCGGGTTTTTAACCATACCAGTACTTACTGCTGCGGATTCAACACCCACGAAGGCCCACAGGCAGAGCAGAATACTTTTAATGATCGCATGACCATCAGTGGTATCCGCAGTATTCCAGTTAGCTGCATAAGTTGCCGCATCAAACCAATGCCAGCCAACAATAGCAGTCATCACCACAGGAATAAGAACCAGCACCAGACCAATAGTGGTTAAACGGCTTACCCAAGTACCGCCGAGCATATTTACAAAGGTAAATACCCAGACGATAGCAATACAGGCGATACCCGCCGGAACAGGATCATTTAATACTGGGAAGAAGGTGGAAAGATAAGATACCGCGGTAATACCAATCGCCAGGTTACCAATCCAGTTAGCATGGTAATAAAGAACACCTGTCTGAAAACCAAATGCAGGGGAAATTTCTCCGGCATAAGCAATTGGGCCACCTTGTTGCGGGTTTTTTGTTGCCAGTCGGGCATATACATACGCCAGCGACATTGCACCAATAATAGAGATAATCCAACCCCAGATAGCAATACCACCGATACTTGCTAGGTTCGCAGGTAATAATGCAATACCGCTCCCCATCATATTACCGGCAACAACACCGGTACAGGCAAATAGCCCGATCTTCTTGGCAGAACTCATGCTCTTCTCCTAATTTCATTTTTGAATTTGGAGTCCGGGTCATGATGTATAACTATTTCCTGACCAGACCAAACTGGCGCTAAGAATACTCACGAAAAAAGGATTAATCCTAAAGATTAGGTGAAATAACACAAAAGTTTCTGTAAGTGAGAACTTGAGGTTTTTTATTAACACATCAGTATCGCAAGTTGATATCATGAAAAGATAAACATTCAATGTTTACAATGGATTGCGGGATATTCTCTGGTTAAATTTATGTAATAAAAATTATGCGGCAAATAAATTGCCGCAACATATTATACCAACAGAAACATACAAAAACTCAACAACAAATATTCCCGAGCATAAATCAACCCGGGAGTTACTTATTCTGAAGCGAGAAATTTGTCGAGATAAGGTACAACATAAGGAACAGAAGTCTGGAATATACCATTTTCAATCCAGTAAAGGGTGTTTGCCCCTGGGCGTAAATTAAAGGCGGTGAGATATGCATCAGCCGCTTCCCGGTTCATCCCCTTCATTTCATAAACCTTGCCAAGCAACACATAATTTAGCCAGGACATTTCAAGATCAATGCCAGTATTTATCGCCTGGTAAGACTCATCTGTTTTACCTTTTACCAGAGCACTGACCGCTTTTATTTGATATATAATGGATAGGTTATTCAATTCCGGTAGTGTAACAATGTTGTCTATTTCTGTGTTCAGTGCTGCTAATTGTTTTTCATCTAAAGGGTGTTGAGAATGGCGCACGATATCAACTAATGCTTTTTCTGCTCTCGCGTAGGTAAATTCTGGGGATGATTGAACAATCTCACCTAATAATTCACTGGCACGGTTCAATGATTTATCATCGCCATGCAGTAAATAATCATGTGCCTGATAAAAATTAGTTAATAACGCACCACGATGAGGCAAAATTTGCTGGAGCGTCTCCTGCATTCGTTGTGGCCACGGTTGGTTTAATGCTTTTGATAAACTCTCCAGTAAATCATTTTGAATCGCCAGCTGATTACCGTTAGTGATGACATAACGTTTATCCAGCATGGTTGAACCATCTGCATTGTCTACCAATTTTATCGACATAAAGCATTGTTGAGCACGGTATTGGCGCTGATTAACAAAGGCAATAGATAATGTTTTACCGGAACTGCTCGGTTCATCAATGTTGTAGTTGATTTTGTCATGCACCATAAAGGTGGAGAAGGTGTTAAGTGATGTCGCCACCAAATCACCCACGCCTATCGCGTAAGAGAGCTGATACGGGGAACTCCAGCTGTTACAACTTTTATTTACCATATTAATGTCAATATCGCGTGGATTGAGCAAAATACGCGATTTGCTCATAGGAAGACGTGTATCAAGAGTTGAAAACGCTACCAGTGCTACACAGATACCTAACGACAACAGGAAAAAAAACCATACCCAAAAGGTAGTGAATCGTTTGCTTTTAATTGGGGATTGTTCAGGTGGCGTTGCGGTGTTTTGAATGTTAAGACTGTGGGAGGGAGAATCTGTGGCAGGAACCGCCTCTGGTATAGGGGGAGGCGAAGATAGCATTATTTCCTCTCCCTCTTCTTCGCTGTACCAGATAACCGGCACCATTAATTTATAGCCGCGCTTTGGTACAGTAGCGATATAGACAGGACTATCTTCATCATTATCTTTTAATGACTTACGTAGTTCTGAGATACTCTGCGTCACAACATGATTGGTGACAATACTTCTCTTCCAGACATTATCGATAAGTTCATCCCTGCTAAGTACTTCGCCACTGTGTTGAGCAAAGAAAACCAGAAGATCGATTAATCTCGGCTCAAGGGTAAGTTGACGCCCATTGCGGCTAATTTGGTTTATGGACGGAGTAACAAGCCATTCGCCAACGCGAACTACAGGTTGTTGCATAATAGAAACTCATTCGAAAAGGGAATGATGCAATGATAATTGCCACAACCTATTTTTACCATCTATAGATGGGTTTATTTACATATTATTGGTGAATGTAAGACGTTATTTTTACCAGCCATAAACTTCTTGATTACATAGTATTACGAAAGGATTTTACTGAGAACCAGAAGTAATATTCCTTACCATCAAAATTCATCATCTTTGCCAAAGAAAAATGTTCAGAAAATAATCCATGGAAAATTGTCCGGAGCGCTTACTATTTTAATGGATTGTTAGTCTTTGCATGAGCAAGCGGACTGATACATTTCTCTTTGTTCTCATTCAGAAAATCTCATCAGTCGGCGTTCAGACCGGTGTTGTGCTTTATGGATGCGTTACGCTCCTGATGACGTCATTTGACGTTCAACAACATCACGGGGCCGCACGACATTTCACGTCAGTTAGTGCTATCGCTCAGGAACAAATTTTCCCGAATTGGGATATGCCCGCAAATTGCTGGTGATGAGGGGAGAATCTGGTTGAGTTCGGGAGAATTGATTTGGAGGCAGAACGCTTAAATCGTGGCGTCCTGAAACGAAAAACGGACCTCCGTGGAGGTCCGTTTATATGAATTTGGTGCCGGACTCGGAATCGAAGATTGCTTCTATCATGTTGATATTAGTTTATTTTGTTTGGTTTGGTGAAAGATGTACCCTCTTTTGTACCCGCAGTCCCTTTTGATATCGAAAGGGAATCAAACTCGGGGTCAGGCTGAGAGCACAGAAGGAAAGTGCCTGGCTATTATATCGTTAATTCTGTCAATCAGCTCCAGCCTTTTGAAAGTGATGTGTGCAGATCCCTTCTTAAAGTATTTAATGATGAACATCTCATCTTCATAGCGTTCTTTACCCTGAACGGACCGGATGTGGTCATCCAGATTAATGGTGATATTCCCCCGGTTGTCGGGGATCGGTTTACCGCTGAGCAGATGCAACATTCTTTCCAGGTCAGCCAGGCGATCTGCCTGCATTCCACTGATAAGATGAAATCCCCATCTGTCCTATCTCACCAGGTTGTTGACGATAATTTTACTGCCAAATTTACAGGGGGAATTGGTTTTGTAATTCCAGTTCAGCCCTCTGAAGACGTTGATCTCCCCGCGCTCAAACACCTCATCCTTACTCCGGTGCAGTTGTTCGAATGTACTCAGGATATTCGCCTTGCTGATTTCCGGAAAGTTATCGTATTCCAGTGACCGGTACCATGTGTCCCGGGCATGCGCATCCATCAGACTCAGCATCCCGGAACGTTGCATCAGGTCACGCCAGATTTCGCGATCGAGATTGCGTGTGATGGCTTTCATTGCCGTTTCAGGTTTTTCCATGAGCCAGCAGCCACAGCGAAAATCCTGTTTCATCGCCCAGTCCAGTGCGGTTTTACCGCCAATACTTTCTGT
>NZ_CAOLGM010000160.1:0-8329 GCF_948475835.1 uncultured Escherichia sp.
CGCGGACTGGCGTTACTGGGGAATGCACAGGCAGTGACGACCATTCCGTTCTGGCATTCTATGGAAGGGGAACTGGGTAAAGAGGTGGATTCTCTGGCCCAACGTTTTAACGCCGAAAATCCGGATTACAAAATTGTACCGACCTATAAAGGCAACTACGAACAGAATTTAAGCGCGGGGATTGCCGCATTTCGTACCGGCAACGCTCCGGCTATTTTGCAGGTTTATGAAGTTGGCACCGCCACCATGATGGCATCGAAAGCCATTAAACCGGTATATGACGTGTTTAAAGAGGCGGGGATTCAATTCGATGAGTCGCAGTTTGTGCCGACGGTTTCCGGTTACTACTCCGACAGCAAAACGGGCCACTTACTCTCCCAGCCATTCAACAGCTCGACCCCCGTTCTCTATTACAACAAAGACGCCTTCAAGAAAGCAGGATTAGACCCGGAACAACCGCCGAAAACCTGGCAGGATCTGGCGGACTATGCCGCGAAACTGAAAGCCTCCGGTATGAAGTGCGGCTACGCCAGCGGCTGGCAGGGCTGGATCCAACTGGAAAACTTTAGCGCCTGGAACGGTCTGCCGTTTGCCAGCAAAAACAACGGCTTTGACGGCACGGACGCGGTGCTGGAGTTCAACAAGCCGGAGCAGGTGAAACACATCGCCATGCTCGAGGAGATGAACAAGAAGGGCGACTTCAGCTACGTCGGTCGTAAGGATGAATCCACCGAGAAGTTCTATAACGGTGATTGCGCGATGACCACCGCCTCTTCCGGTTCTCTCGCTAATATTCGTGAGTACGCCAAATTTAACTATGGCGTAGGCATGATGCCTTACGACGCCGATGCGAAAGATGCACCGCAAAACGCCATTATCGGCGGGGCCAGCCTGTGGGTGATGCAGGGCAAAAATAAAGAAACGTATACCGGCGTGGCGAAGTTCCTCGACTTCCTCGCGAAGCCAGAAAACGCTGCCGAGTGGCATCAGAAAACCGGTTATCTGCCAATCACCAAAGCAGCGTATGACCTGACCCGTGAGCAGGGCTTTTATGAGAAAAACCCAGGGGCGGATACCGCGACGCGTCAGATGCTGAACAAGCCGCCGTTGCCGTTCACCAAAGGGCTGCGTCTGGGCAACATGCCGCAGATCCGCGTGATTGTGGATGAAGAGCTGGAGAGCGTGTGGACCGGTAAGAAGACACCACAGCAGGCACTGGATACCGCCGTTGAGCGTGGAAATCAGTTGCTGCGCCGCTTTGAGAAATCGACGAAGTCTTAATCAGTGTAATGTCGGATGCGTTTCGCTTATCTGACCTGGCATCGCGTGTAGGCCGGATAAGCGAAGCGCATCCGGCACAGTTCAGGAATTAACCGTAATGTCATCATCCCGTCCGGTGTTCCGCTCGCGCTGGCTGCCTTATCTGCTGGTCGCGCCGCAGCTCATCATCACCGTTATCTTTTTTATCTGGCCTGCGGGCGAAGCGTTGTGGTACTCGCTACAAAGCGTCGATCCGTTTGGTTTCTCCAGCCAGTTTGTCGGCCTGGATAACTTCGTCGCGCTGTTTCATGACAGCTACTATCTCGACTCCTTCTGGACGACGATAAAATTCAGCACCTTTGTCACCGTCAGCGGTTTGCTGGTGTCGCTGTTCTTCGCGGCGCTGGTGGAGTACATCGTGCGCGGCAGCCGTTTCTATCAAACCTTAATGCTGCTGCCTTACGCCGTGGCTCCCGCCGTTGCCGCCGTATTGTGGATCTTCCTGTTTAACCCCGGTCGCGGGCTGATCACCCATTTTCTCGCGGAGTTCGGCTACGACTGGAACCACGCGCAAAACAGCGGTCAGGCAATGTTTCTGGTGGTGTTTGCCTCAGTATGGAAGCAAATCAGCTACAACTTCCTGTTCTTCTATGCCGCGCTGCAATCCATTCCCCGTTCGTTGATCGAAGCCGCAGCCATCGACGGTGCAGGCCCAATTCGCCGCTTCTTTAAGATTGCGCTGCCGCTTATCGCTCCGGTGAGTTTCTTCCTGCTGGTGGTGAACCTGGTGTATGCCTTCTTCGACACCTTCCCGGTGATCGACGCCGCCACGTCCGGCGGGCCGGTTCAGGCCACCACGACGCTGATTTATAAGATCTACCGTGAAGGCTTTACCGGACTGGATCTGGCTTCGTCTGCCGCGCAGTCGGTGGTGTTGATGTTCCTCGTCATCGTGCTGACGGTGGTGCAGTTCCGCTATGTTGAAAGCAAGGTGCGTTACCAATGATTGAGAACCGTCCGTGGCTGACGATATTCAGCCATACCATGCTGATCCTCGGGATCGCGGTGATCCTCTTCCCGCTGTACGTGGCGTTTGTCGCGGCGACGCTGGATAAACAGGCCGTCTATGCCGCGCCGATGACGCTCATCCCCGGCACACATCTGCTGGAAAATATCCACAACATCTGGGTTAACGGGGTAGGCACGAATAGCGCGCCGTTCTGGCGGATGTTGCTTAACAGCTTTGTGATGGCGTTCAGCATTACGCTCGGCAAAATTACCGTCTCGATGCTCTCGGCATTTGCCATTGTCTGGTTTCGTTTTCCGCTACGTAACCTCTTCTTCTGGATGATTTTTATCACCCTGATGCTGCCGGTTGAAGTACGTATCTTCCCGACGGTGGAAGTCATCGCCAACCTGAAGATGCTCGACAGCTACGCCGGTTTAACGCTGCCGCTGATGGCCTCGGCGACCGCCACGTTTCTGTTTCGCCAGTTCTTTATGACGCTGCCGGATGAACTGGTGGAAGCGGCGCGGATCGACGGCGCGTCACCAATGCGTTTCTTTTGCGACATCGTTTTTCCGCTCTCCAAAACCAATCTGGCGGCGCTGTTTGTGATCACCTTTATTTACGGCTGGAACCAGTATTTGTGGCCGTTGTTGATTATTACCGATGTGGATCTCGGCACCACCGTGGCAGGGATCAAAGGGATGATCGCTACAGGCGAAGGCACCACTGAATGGAACTCAGTGATGGCGGCGATGTTGTTAACGCTTATCCCTCCGGTGGTGATTGTTTTAGTGATGCAGCGTGCCTTCGTGCGCGGCCTGGTCGATAGTGAGAAATAAGATGGCAGGACTGAAATTACAGGCAGTAACCAAAAGCTGGGATGGTAAAACCCAGGTCATTAAACCGCTGACCCTTGATGTGGCGGATGGCGAATTTATCGTGATGGTCGGGCCGTCTGGCTGCGGGAAATCGACGCTGCTGCGCATGGTTGCCGGGCTGGAGCGGGTGACAGAAGGCGATATCTGGATCAACGACCAGCGCGTGACTGAAATGGAGCCAAAAGATCGCGGGATTGCGATGGTGTTCCAGAACTACGCGCTTTATCCGCATATGAGTGTCGAAGAAAACATGGCGTGGGGGCTGAAAATTCGCGGCATGGGCAAGCAGCAAATTGCCGAGCGCGTTAAAGAAGCGGCGCGCATTCTGGAGCTGGACGGTCTGCTCAAACGTCGCCCGCGCGAGCTTTCCGGCGGTCAGCGCCAGCGTGTGGCGATGGGCCGCGCGATTGTGCGCGATCCGGCGGTGTTCCTGTTTGATGAGCCGCTCTCTAACCTCGATGCCAAGCTGCGCGTGCAGATGCGTCTTGAACTGCAACAGTTGCACCGTCGCCTGAAAACGACTTCACTCTACGTTACTCACGATCAGGTTGAAGCGATGACGCTCGCCCAGCGAGTAATGGTGATGAACGGCGGCGTTGCCGAACAGATTGGCACACCAGTTGAAGTCTACGAAAAGCCCGCCAGCCTGTTTGTAGCGAGTTTTATCGGCAGTCCGGCGATGAACCTGCTGACAGGCCGCGTGAATAACGAAGGCACGCATTTCGAACTGGACGGCGGTATTGAGCTGCCGCTAAACGGTGGCTACCGTCAGTATGCCGGGCGTAAAATGACTCTCGGCATTCGCCCGGAACATATTGCGCTAAGCTCGCAGGCAGAAGGCGGCGTACCGCTGGTGATGGACACGCTGGAGATCCTCGGCGCAGATAACCTGGCGCACGGACGCTGGGGCGAGCAGAAGCTGGTGGTGCGACTGGCGCATCAGGAGCGCCCGACGGCAGGCAGCACGCTGTGGCTGCATCTGGCGGAAAATCAGCTGCATCTTTTTGATGGTGAAACAGGACAACGAGTATGAGTAACTGGCCTTATCCCCGCATCGTCGCTCATCGTGGCGGCGGTAAGCTGGCCCCGGAAAACACCCTGGCGGCAATCGACGTCGGGGCAAAATACGGTCATAAGATGATCGAATTTGACGCGAAGTTATCGAAAGATGGCGAGATCTTCCTGCTCCATGACGACAATCTCGAACGCACCAGCAACGGCTGGGGCGTCGCGGGTGAACTGAACTGGCAGGATTTACTGCGCGTGGATGCGGGCAGTTGGTACAGCAAAGCGTTTAAAGGTGAGCCGCTGCCGTTGCTTTCGCAGGTGGCGGAACGCTGTCGCGAACACGGGATGATGGCGAATATCGAAATCAAACCCACCACTGGCACTGGACCATTAACGGGCAAAATGGTGGCGCTGGCGGCACGCCAACTGTGGGCCGGTATGACGCCGCCGCTGCTGTCATCGTTTGAGATTGATGCTTTAGAAGCTGCACAGCTGGCGGCACCGGAACTGCCGCGTGGTTTATTGCTTGATGAGTGGCGCGACGACTGGCGCGAACTGACCGCGCGGCTGGGCTGCGTCTCTATTCATCTCAATCATAAGTTACTCGATAAAGTGCGAGTGATGCAGTTGAAAGACGCCGGACTGCGGATTCTGGTTTATACCGTCAATAAACCCCAGCGCGCGGCAGAGTTGCTGCGCTGGGGCGTGGATTGCATCTGTACCGATGCGATTGACGTGATTGGTCCGAACTTTACGGCCCAATAGTTTTCAACGGAATGTCAGGCTGCGGCGTGCTGGGCTGATTCAGCATGTCGCCGTTTCTCCTCTCCGGCAGCATATGCTGCTGATTCAACGAACTATCCGGATTACGGTTGCTGTTTAACATCCCGCCGTTGGTGTTGGGCAGCATTTGCTGCCGGGCGGGATTTCGCTCCCCCGGCTGTGACTGCAACACCCGCTGAGAATTATTGTTTATCTGGTTTTCTAAATGCTGCTGTTGCAACTGAGTTTGCGTTTTCAGTTGCTGATTCAGCATCCCTTTTTGCTGGATTTGCTGCGTTTGCATCTGGGTTTGCATCCGCTGCTGGCTGGGGATCTGATATCCCGGCTGGTTGGGGTTGTTCAGAGTATTAATGGGCTGTGCAAAGCCGACAAACGGCAGGAGTGCCGTAAGAATCAGAAGTCGTTTCATCGCGTATCCTCCTCTGAAGATATCCTTTAAGTTTACTCGCTTCCCGACAAAACGATGATTAATTCAGAGTTATATACCAGGCTTAGCTGGGGTTGCCCCTTAATCTCTGGAGAATAACGATGATAAAACCGACGTTTTTACGCCGGGTGGCCATTGCTGCTCTGCTCTCAGGAAGTTGTTTTAGCGCCGCCGCCGCGCCTCCTGCGCCGCCCGTCTCGTATGGTGTGGAGGAAGAT
The DNA here is from genome assembly GCF_948475835.1 of uncultured Escherichia sp. Lineage (NCBI taxonomy): Bacteria > Pseudomonadati > Pseudomonadota > Gammaproteobacteria > Enterobacterales > Enterobacteriaceae > Escherichia > uncultured Escherichia sp. Next base: position 5,584 of record NZ_CAOLGM010000160.1, read on the forward strand.
GTCTTCCACCCGGTACGCGCGAAACAGGGAATGGTAGCGTCTGTGGACGCCACTGCCACTCAGGCGGGGGTGGATATTCTCAAGGAGGGCGGGAATGCCGTTGATGCCGCCGTGGCGGTGGGCTACGCGCTGGCGGTAACGCATCCGCAGGCAGGGAATCTGGGCGGTGGTGGTTTTATGTTAATCCGCTCGAAAAATGGCAATACCACGGCTATCGATTTCCGCGAAATGGCACCCGCCAAAGCGACCCGCGATATGTTCCTCGATGATCAGGGCAACCCGGACAGCAAAAAATCACTCACTTCGCATCTGGCTTCCGGCACACCGGGTACGGTAGCAGGTTTCTCGCTGGCGCTGGATAAATACGGCACCATGCCGCTGAACAAAGTCGTGCAGCCCGCGTTTAAACTGGCACGCGATGGTTTTATCGTTAACGACGCGCTGGCTGACGATCTCAAAACCTACGGTAGCGAAGTGTTGCCGAATCACGAAAACAGTAAAGCTATCTTCTGGAAAGAGGGCGAGCCGCTGAAAAAGGGCGACACGCTGGGGCACGCGAACCTGGCAAAGAGCCTGGAGATGATTGCTGAAAACGGCCCGGACGAATTCTATAAAGGCACGATTGCGGAACAGATCGCCCAGGAGATGCAGAAAAACGGTGGCTTGATCACTAAAGAAGATTTAGCGGCCTATAAAGCGGTCGAACGCACTCCGATAAGCGGCGATTATCGCGGGTATCAGGTTTACTCCATGCCACCGCCATCCTCCGGCGGGATCCATATCGTACAAATCCTCAATATTCTGGAAAACTTCGATATGAAGAAATACGGCTTTGGCAGCGCCGATGCGATGCAAATCATGGCAGAAGCGGAGAAATACGCCTACGCCGACCGCTCGGAATATCTTGGCGACCCGGATTTTGTCAAAGTCCCGTGGCAGGCACTGACCAATAAAGCCTATGCCAAATCCATTGCCGATCAAATTGATATCAACAAAGCGAAGCCGTCCAGTGAGATTCGCCCTGGCAAGCTTGCGCCTTATGAGAGTAATCAAACTACCCATTACTCTGTAGTGGATAAAGACGGTAACGCGGTGGCGGTGACCTATACGCTGAACACCACCTTCGGTACGGGTATTGTCGCGGGCGAGAGCGGTATTCTGCTTAATAACCAGATGGATGATTTCTCCGCCAAACCGGGCGTACCGAACGTTTACGGGCTGGTGGGCGGTGATGCCAACGCCGTCGGGCCGAACAAACGCCCGCTGTCGTCGATGTCGCCGACCATTGTGGTGAAAGACGGTAAAACCTGGCTGGTTACCGGTAGCCCAGGCGGTAGCCGGATCATCACTACAGTGCTGCAAATGGTGGTGAATAGCATCGATTATGGCATGAACGTCGCCGAAGCGACCAATGCGCCGCGTTTCCACCATCAGTGGTTGCCGGACGAGCTGCGTGTCGAAAAAGGGTTTAGCCCGGATACGCTCAAGCTGCTGGAAGCAAAAGGTCAGAAAGTGGCGCTGAAAGAGGCGATGGGCAGTACACAAAGCATTATGGTTGGGCCGGACGGTGAGTTGTACGGCGCATCCGACCCGCGCTCGGTGGATGATTTAACGGCGGGGTACTAAGGTTAGCGGCCCTCTTCGTGGGAAGAGGGCTATTTTGTCAGGGCAAGCCGAAGGTAGCCTTCTTTATTTCGTAATCCTGTAGATATTCTTCCAGCGGCTTTGCCGTTCCCAGAGAATGAATTTCACCACTGTCTTTATCAATAATAAAAGGTGCGTTACCAGCTAAGCGCGCGGCCTCATCTCCAGTTTCGAGAAATTCTCGTGCTTCGAAACAGAAATACCAGCCCTGGCTAAAGCGTCCATGTAGAGTAATGACGACCGGGAGATCTGCATCATCAAGGTAATGGTTCGCTTTCGCGAATGCGTCGTGATAAGTAATCATAATTATAATAAATATTATTGTTGAGTGTTATATTATTATTCCTGTGTGATACATTGAGCAAAGACGCGTTCATCTTCGTCAAAGATATTATTAAATGCTGGTTTTGAAAAAAGTTCATCGGATAAGATATAGTCACGAAATAAGTATCTGCTAATATTTTATGATTTCTTTTTCAGAACGTCGAACGGGATTTTCTTATTTAAGATATCAGAATCTTATGATTCGTGTAAAATTCTAAATAAATCAACATGTCATTAAAATCATCATAGCCATTAGCTATTTCGGCTAAAATAGAGACTACATGTCTTCGGTCCATCTCACTTAAGGAGTGTAGTTCCGTTGTAAGTTTTTCCATAGCTTGCACTGCTAAATTTCGAACAAGGAATTTTCTGCTGGCCATCTCTAAAAAGATGGCATGGTTTACAATGATTTTTGTTTCCTTTTGATTATTATGAACAACTGTCCATGATTTCGTTTAAGAATGAAGAGAAATCACTAAACGAACTGAATATATTTTCTGTGCCAATATTATCTCTAATTTCAAAAAAGTTACTTTTAATGTCATAAGTAAATATTGAAATGCTATCATCCCCGATCACTAACCGTTCTTGTAGATCAGGGTTTATGAAATCATCATTATTTCTATAAAATTCATTTACGGCAAAAAGGTTTTTAACTGAAGGTTCTGGAATCGAGAGGCTAAATAATCGTAATCCATTAACTTCGAATCCATCCATTGCTCTTAAAAAAGTAAGATAATCAGGTTGATTCTTAAAAAGAATACAAACTTCATTACAT
>NZ_CAOLGM010000161.1:0-8324 GCF_948475835.1 uncultured Escherichia sp.
GGTTTCATTAACACATATCCCTGGCCCAAAAAGCCGGGGATTTTTTATATCTGCGTTCCGCTAAAAGGTGCAAATGCTCAGGACGTTGCAGCGTTTTGCGTGACCGCTCGGGGAAGGCAAAACTGCTTCAGGGAAAGCGTTGCGCGGGGTCCGGCGCTCATCAACAATCGGGGAGTCAGCAAGGGGCTGAAACGGGAAAGCCCCTCCCGAGGAAGGGGCCTTATAGAAGGAAAGGGTTATGATGAAGTTCGTCATCATACTGGTTGTGTTGTTACTGTTAAGTTTCCCGACTTACTAACAACTGATCAGAGGGGGGAGAAATCCTCCCTTACCCTTGTTCCTTTACTTTAGGTTGAAAAAACAACAGCGTCAATAGGCCTGCCTGCTACGAAGCGAGATCTGTGAACCGCTTTCCGGTTAGCCTTTTTTATCCTGTTGGATCTTCTTGATGATGTTAGTGGTCGAGCAACCGTCTTCGAAGTTGAGCACCAGCACTTCGCCGCCGTTGGCCCAGACTTCTTTACTCCCGGCAATTTCTTCTGGTTTATAGTCGCCGCCTTTCACCAGCAGATCTGGCAGGATCCCGGCGATCAGACGCTGCGGCGTGTCTTCTTCAAACGACACTACCCAGTCGACCGCTTCCAGTGCGCCCAGCACAATCATACGCTGCTCGAGTGGGTTTACCGGGCGGGAATCCCCTTTCAGCCGTTTGGTGGAGGCATCGCTGTTCACAGCGACAATCAGACGGTCACCCAGTTTGCGAGCATTTGCCAGATAGGAGACGTGCCCGGCGTGCAGGATGTCAAAGACACCGTTGGTCATTACCACCTTTTCGCCGCGTTTACGCGCTGCCGCTACAGCAAGCTTCAGTTCCTCTTCGGTCATCACACCAAAGCCGGTATCTGCGCGCCCACGCACTGCATTTTCCAGCTCGATCGGCGAAACCGTGGAGGTTCCCAGTTTGCCGACCACCACGCCAGCCGCCGCATTGGCAAAGAAGCAGGCTTCTTCCAGCGAATTACCCGCTGCCAGCGTTGCCGCCAGGACGCCAATCACCGTGTCGCCCGCACCGGTAACGTCATACACTTCCTGCGCCTGGGTTGGCATATGCAGCGGCGCTTTACCCGGTTGCAGCAGCGACATACCCTGTTCGGAACGGGTCACTAACAGAGCCGAGAGTTCGTAATCGGCAATCAGTTTCATGCCGCGCTCAACAATCTCTTCTTCGGTCTTACATTTACCGACAACAGCTTCAAATTCCGAGAGATTCGGCGTTAACAGCGTAGCGCCGCGGTAGCGCTCAAAATCGGTACCTTTTGGATCAATCAGCACCGGAACGCCCGCTTTACGCGCCAGTTGGATCATCTGCTGTACGCTTGCCAGCGCACCTTTGGCGTAGTCAGAAAGCACCAGCGCGCCAATCGAACTCAGCGCCTGATTAATCCGCTCGTGCAGCGGCTGCGGATCAACACCTTCGAAACCTTCTTCAAAATCCAGGCGGATCAGCTGTTGGTTGCGGGAAAGTACCCGTAATTTGGTGATAGTCGGATGCGTCGGTACAGAAACGAAGTCGCATTTGACGTTGACGTCGGCCAGAGATTTACTCAGCGCACGCGCCGCATCGTCAATGCCCGTCAGCCCGACCAGGCGAGCATTGGCACCGAGAGAAGCGATGTTCATTGCCACGTTAGCCGCGCCGCCCGGACGTTCTTCGATGGTATTGACTTTAACCACGGGCACCGGCGCTTCCGGCGAGATACGGCTGGTGGGACCGTACCAGTAACGATCCAGCATCACATCACCAACCACCATCACTCCTGCACGTTCAAACTCTGGCAGCGTTACTTTCATTCCTGTCTCCTGAGAGATTCAAAATTTGCGCGCGATAATACCATACTTCATTCTTCCACCAGCCACTTCTGCCAGCTTGCCCGCACCAGTTCACGCTCTGCGGTGAAGCAATCCTCCGGCACATGGCCCGGCAATTCCTGTAATGCCAGATGATGAAGTTCATCGCGCAGCGTAGTATAAGCACGGGTCAGCGCCATCGCTTCCTGCTCTTCCATAATGTCGTTTTGCGCCAGTAGTTCCAGAATGCGCACGTTGTCTGACCAGCGCGTTAACTTCGGTTTTTCATGAGCGTAGCGCAACACCAGATATTGGGTAATAAATTCGATATCGGTAATTCCGCCTTCATCAGCTTTGATATCAAAGCGATCGCGATGTTTATTGCCGAGATGAGCGCGCATTTTCTCGCGCATTTCCCGCACTTCCGTTTGCAGAGTTTTACCTTCACGCGGCAGCGTCATAATCTCGCGACGCACCGCGTCAAAGTGCGCGGTGAGCTGCGGATCGCCGTACACTACCCGCGCACGCACCAGCGCCTGATGTTCCCACGTCCAGGCCTCGTTTTTCTGATAATCGGCAAATGCTTCTGCGGATGTCACCAGCATTCCCGCGGCCCCGGACGGGCGTAGCCGTGCATCCACTTCATACAAAATGCCGGAAGAGGTACGCGTACTGAACAGATGCATAATGCGTTGCGCCAGACGCAGATAAAACTGTCGCCCGTCGATTTCCCGCTCGCCGTCAGTCATCGCATCCATTGGGCAATCATGGAGGAAGATCAGGTCAAGATCGGAACTGTAGCCTAACTCCCAGCCGCCCAGCTTGCCGTAGCCGACCACCGCAAAACCACGGCCTTCGCGATCGTTGAGGTGATTTGGCTTACCGTAGCGGGCCACCATTTGAACCCACGCCTGCTGAACGACGGCATCTATCATAGCCTCTGCCAGCCAGGTTAAGTGATCGCTCACTTTCATCACCGGTAGCGTACCAGCGATATCCGCTGCGGCGATGCGTAACAGCTGCGCCTGTTTGAACTGACGCAGCGCCTCAAGCTGTTGCTCTTCGTCATCTTCCGGCACGCGCAGCAAATACTGGCGCAACTCATCGCGGTAGGCATCGGTCGCCGTCGGCTGGTAAAGGGTGTTTGGATCGAGCAATTCATCCAGCAATAATGGATAACGCGCCAGTTGGCTGGCAATCATCGGCGACGCGGCACACAGAGAAATCAAATGTTTAAGCGCCGCGGGGAATTCACTGAGCAATTCTAAATAGGTGGTGCGGGTAACAATCCCCACCAGCAAGGCGGTAATGCGCGACAGCGTAACGGCAGCGTCTTCACGCGCACAGACATCACTTAGCAGATGCGGCATCAGATGGTCGAGCACCTGACGTCCTCGCGGCCCGATGGTGCGCTTATCCAGCTCTTTGCGGAAATCGGCAATCAGCGTTAGCACCTGTTTGCGATCATCCTCGCTAAGATGCGCCAGCACTGGCGTAGTGTCATCTTCCTGCAACGCATCCTGCCACAGCTCACGCCACTGTTCCGACAGCGACTCTTCCTGAGTTTCACTTTCGTCGTCGCCAATCAATTCATTAAACACCCGGCGCACATTGGTCATATGTGCGGTCAGCGCCCCGGTCAGTTGCGGCCAGTCAGCAAAGTCCATCGCCCACGCCAGCCGCGCACGGTTAAGCTCATCAGAAGGAAGCGTCTGGGTTTGTTCGTCGTTAATGCTTTGCAGCAGGTTTTCCAGACGCCGCAGGAACAGATACGCCACTCGCAATTGTTCAGCATCGTTTTCAGAAAGCAGATGCAGCGCGGCAATGACGCTGAGCGTTGGCAGTAAAGAGCGCGACTGCAGCGACGGTTCGCGCCCACCGCGAATGAGCTGGAACACCTGAACGATAAATTCAATTTCGCGAATGCCGCCTGCGCCGAGTTTGATATTGTCGGTCAAACCACGTCGACGCACTTCACGGGCAATCATCCCTTTCATGTTGCGCAGCGACTGAATCACGCTGAAATCGATGTAACGACGGAAAACAAACGGGCGCAGCATCGCACGCAACTCGTTAGCATAGACGCCTTCGCTATCGCCCATAATCCGCGCCTTGACCATCGCGTAACGCTCCCAGTCGCGCCCCTGCTCCTGGTAATAATCCTCCAACGCGGCAAAGCTCAGCACCAGCGGGCCACTTTCGCCAAACGGACGCAGCCGCATATCCACGCGATAGACGAAGCCATCCTGCGTTGGTTGATCCAACACTTTAATCAGCCGCTGCCCCATGCGGGTAAAAAACTGCGCGTTATCCAGTTCCCGGCGTCCGCCCTGCGTACAACCATGTTCCGGCCAGGCAAAAATCAGATCGATATCTGAGGAGAAATTCAGTTCCCCACCGCCCAGCTTACCCATGCCTAAAATCAGCAGCGGTTGCGCTTCGCCCTGCGCATTGCACGGCGTTCCCCACTCGCGGCAGCAAGCGTCATACAGCCAGTCACGCGCGGCGACAATCAGCGTCTCCGCCAGATGGCTGAGCTGCTGCAATATGCTCTCTTCAGTAACCAAAGCCAGCGTTTGCGCCCAGGCGATGCGCACCATAATGCGCCGCCGGAATAGCCGCAGCTCGCGCATTAACCCGGCTTCGTCACTCACATTACTGAGCGCCTCCTGCAACCATGCCGCGTAATGCTGCCATTCGTCGGCCTGCGGCGGTTGGCTTTCCAGTTCCGTCAGCCACTCTGGATGCACAATCACGCTGTCCTGCACAAAATCACTAAAAGTAAGTACTGACTTCGCCTGTGCGCTAAGTGATTTCTCGGCTAAAGGCTCTGGCAGCCGCTCAACAACGGTCTGCCAGTACTGCTGTAACGGTGAAGAGAGCGGCTTCATAAGCGATTTTATCCTTGCCTGATTAACGTTTTCCGCTGTGCAACCAGAACGGTTCCTGATTGTTTGCCTCATTACGGAAATGTTCAATTTCAATGCGTTGCCCGGTCGCAATAGCGTGACGCAGCCCCTGCCAGTTCTCCAGCCAGGCTTGCGCGACGACAGGATCATAGTAACCTGCCAGCAGCAGTATTGAGTCAATATCACGCGTCAGGCGTGGCAACTGATCATGGTAGCGATCGCCTAACGGCTGGCAGAAAACGCTTTTCAGTTCAGCGGCATGGCGGGAAAGATGGATATCGGCAAAGCGTTTGAAGGAATCGCTGATTTTACCCTGCGCTTTGGCATCTAAAAACGGCTGCCAGGCTTTGCTTACCAACCATTCGGTCAACGCCAGCTTTGCCATTGCCGTTTCGGTAGAGTAGACCGCCGTCACGGCAGAAACCGCAGAAGCGATGGTCGCTTCGCATTGAGTCAGCAAATCACGTAAGTGAGTGCTCGCTTTACGCGGCACAATGCCACCGAACAGCATCAGTGCATGGCGAACAAGGCCAATGGCTGCCAGCACCTGCTCTTTCGCCGCATCGTTGCCGCGTACCCACAGTTCTTCATGATACTGCCATTGCGCTAACGCCAGCTCGAACGCCGCTTCCAGCCCCTGTTCCACATCGGCTTTTGCCGCAACATGCAAAATGGTGGTCGGTTTGATTTCACGCGCCGGATTGCCCTGCGCCAGATGATAGCCACGCGCCGCTTTGCTCAGGCTGCCCTGGCGTAATCCGGTTTGCGATACCAGTTGGTTCGCCAGTTTCAGCACCGCGCGCGTGTCGCCGCTAAGCAGTTCCAGTTCCAGCTCACAGATAGGTTCAGCAAATTCCCCCGCTTTCACCTCCCCCTGATCGAGAGCGATTTCAATTCGGCTGTCATCGACCGCCACCAGCCATTTTTCGCGATAAAAATCGGTGCTGAACAGCGGTTGTACGCGGGAAGCGAGATCGGCGGGCAATTCGCCGTTCGGCCAGACTTCCGTCGGTAACTGCGCCAGGTCGAGCGTCGGTTCGCTCAACGCCACGTTATATTCCGGGCGCTGGTGTAAGCCGCCTGTCACTCTTCCTGCAACTTTCATGGTCATCTCATAGCGACCGTTTTCGCCACGAATACGTAAGCCCATATCGTGCCCACGCAGCCAGTTATCCGGCGTTTCGTAGTAAATATTCAGCAACTGCACGGGGTCATGGTGCTCGCCGCCCAGCGTATTGAGATGGTCACGCAACGCCTCAACGGCACTGTGATTAACAATAAACTTTAATTCGATTTCCTGAGCCATGGCCTTTACTTATCGGTTATGTCACATAAGTGACGATGAACGGCGAACTTAATGCGATCTTTTTTGTCAGTAGATAGTATTTTGCGCCAAATTGCCATGCAACGGGCAATTTGACGGGCGTAAAAGTTTGAAGCAGTGGCAAGACCTGACACAGAGGATTCCGATTGATGTCGAATGCTTTGCGTAGCGACACTGATGCCACTACTATCGTTCCACTTTCCATGACAATAACGACAGCCTGATGCCAAAATTACGCCTGATCGGATTAACTTTACTCGCACTTAGCGCCACTGCCGTCTCACACGCTGAAGAAACGCGCTATGTTTCTGATGAACTGAATACCTGGGTCCGTAGCGGTCCGGGAGATCATTATCGCCTCGTGGGCACGGTTAACGCCGGCGAGGAAGTGACCTTATTACAAACTGACGCCAACACCAATTATGCCCAGGTGAAAGACAGCTCTGGCCGTACCGCCTGGATCCCGTTGAAACAACTTAGCACTGAGCCAAGCCTGCGCTCCCGTGTGCCAGATCTGGAAAATCAGGTCAAAACCCTGACCGATAAACTCACCAATATCGATAACACCTGGAATCAGCGCACCGCAGAAATGCAGCAAAAAGTGGCGCAGAGCGACAGCGTGATCAACGGGTTAAAAGAAGAAAATCAGAAACTGAAAAACGAGCTGATTGTCGCGCAGAAAAAGGTCGATGCCGCCAGCGTACAGCTGGATGACAAACAGCGCACCATCATCATGCAATGGTTTATGTATGGCGGCGGCGTGCTGGGGCTTGGCTTGCTGCTCGGTCTGGTACTGCCACACCTGATCCCAACGCGCAAACGCAAAGATCGCTGGATGAACTAAATCGCCTTCTTCGTTGCACTGTCTTATTATTAGGAATTGTGTATTTGACGAAGGGATGATGGCGTGAAGATTTATCTGGTCGGTGGTGCTGTTCGGGATGCATTGTTAGGGCTACCGGTCAAAGACAGAGATTGGGTGGTGGTCGGCAGTACGCCACAGGAGATGCTCGACGCGGGCTACCAGCAGGTAGGCCGCGATTTTCCTGTGTTTCTGCATCCGCAAACGCATGAAGAGTATGCGCTGGCACGTACCGAACGGAAATCCGGTTCCGGTTACACCGGTTTTACTTGCTATGCCGCACCGGATGTCACGCTGGAAGATGATCTTAAGCGTCGCGATCTGACCATTAATGCGCTGGCTCAGGACGATAACGGCGAGATTATCGACCCGTACAACGGTCTGGGCGATCTGCAAAATCGTCTGTTGCGCCATGTTTCCCCCGCTTTTGGCGAAGATCCGTTACGCGTTCTGCGCGTGGCGCGTTTTGCTGCGCGTTATGCCCACCTCGGTTTTCGTATTGCCGATGAAACTCTGACGCTGATGCGCGAGATGACCCATGCGGGTGAACTGGAACACCTGACGCCTGAACGGGTATGGAAAGAGACGGAAAGCGCCCTCACCACCCGCAATCCCCAGGTGTTCTTCCAGGTACTGCGCGATTGCGGTGCACTTCGCGTTTTATTCCCGGAAATTGACGCCCTGTTTGGCGTTCCGGCCCCTGCCAGGTGGCATCCGGAAATCGACACGGGTATTCATACCTTAATGACGCTCTCAATGGCGGCGATGCTGAGTCCGCAGGTTGATGTCCGTTTCGCAACTTTATGCCACGATCTCGGTAAAGGACTGACGCCGCCAGAACTTTGGCCGCGTCATCATGGGCATGGCCCGGCGGGTGTTAAGTTAGTGGAACAACTATGCCAGCGTCTGCGCGTGCCAAATGAAATTCGCGATTTAGCCAGACTGGTGGCTGAGTTTCACGATCTCATCCACACCTTCCCAATGCTGAACCCAAAAACCATCGTCAAATTATTTGATTCCATCGATGCCTGGCGTAAACCGCAGCGTGTCGAGCAACTGGCGCTGACCAGCGAGGCTGACGTACGCGGCAGAACCGGTTTTGAATCAGCGGACTACCCGCAAGGCCGTTGGTTGCGCGAAGCCTGGGAAGTGGCGCAGTCAGTGCCGACAAAAGCGGTCGTTGAAGCGGGATTTAAAGGTGTGGAGATTCGCGAGGAGCTGACCCGACGGCGGATTGCGGCGGTAGCCAGTTGGAAGGAACAACGTTGCCCAAAGCCTGACTGAGTATAAAACTAAACGTTAACACGAACCATCCCCTCGCCCCTTCGGGGAGAGGGTTAGGGTGAGGGGAACAGACCAGCACCGGTGCGAACAATCACCC
>NZ_CAOLGM010000162.1:0-8296 GCF_948475835.1 uncultured Escherichia sp.
CCAGTAAAACGGGCGCGAGGACAACGTGGTTTTCTCAATGATGCCGCCACAGCGTTCGCACAGTTCGCCATCACGATGAAAAACCTTAAAGCGAAACAGCGCCCCATGATGCTTATTCTCATCCACCTGCCCCCGCGTAGCGTAAGAAAACCGAGGAATCTCCAGTAACGCGTGTGCGAGTGCATCCAGTTGCGCCGCATTGAGATCTTTCGCTTTATGATTTCCAGTCAACCCAACCTGCCAGAGGATCTCCACCCGCAAATAATTGCCAAGCCCAGCCAGAAACGCCTGATCGAGCAGTAATCCTGCAAACTGACGGTTACGAAAGCGCGGTGACAATAACCGTTCCTTTACCACCTCCGGCGTCAGATTCGGATCCAGCACATCGGGACCAACGCGTTGTAAAAACGGATGCGTGGTCAGTTGTTCCGGCCTCAACATCTCAATATCCGAGGCGCTATAAAGCAGAATGGTTTTGTCAGCCGTTTGCAGTTTTACCCGCAATACTCGCGTGGTCTGCGGCTCTTCGCCGGTATCAACCACGCGCCAGACGCCGTAAAGCTGATTATGGCTGTAGAGCGTTAAGTCGTTGGAAAAATGAGTTAACAACGCCTTACCACGCGTTTCCACATGGGTAACGTGTTGACCGATAAGTTGTGATTGATAAGTTTTTAACTGCGGGAAGGCAAACCAGACATCAGTTAGTGGTTTGCCTTTGATCGCCGCCTCCAGGTTATCCGCTGCACGGCGGATCTCCGGGCCTTCAGGCATGGTGATATCCTTTTTTCATTCTTTATTAATCGGGGTTATGCTGCGACAACAATCTCCTTTTCGGCAAATGTAGAGCGTAGTCGGCGGGCGAACGCCAGTGCGTGCTCGCCGTCGCCATGCAGGCAGACTGTTTGCGCCGTGACCGTTGCCCATTCGCCGGTGATACTTTTGACTCTGCCGTGTTGCACCATCTCTAGCGTTTGCGCCAGCGCCTGTTCTTCGTTTTCAATCAACGCGCCTGGCTGACTTCGCGGCACCAGCGAGCCGTCAGCCTGATAACCGCGATCGGCAAACACTTCCTCGCGCGTTGTCAGGCCATATTGCTTGCCTGCACGAATCAGCTCGCTTCCTGCCAGCCCAACGAGAATCAATGCCGGATCGCAAGCGTATACCGCTCTGGCGATGGCGTCTGCCAGTTGTGCTTCTTTCGCCGCCTGGTTGTACAACATGCCGTGCGGTTTGACATGACGCATTACGCCGCCTTGCGCACGGGCAATCGTTGCCAGCGCGCCAATTTGATACAGCGTCTGGGCGTAAACGGTTTCTGGCGGCAACTGCATGGCGCTGCGACCAAAATTTTCCCTGTCGGGAAAACTCGGGTGAGCGCCAATTGCAACACCATTTTTTATTGCTTCACGCACGCAAGCCTGCATGGTTTGCGCATCGCCTGCATGAAATCCACAGGCAATATTGGCAGAGGAAACCAGCGTTAATAGCTCTGCGTCGCTGGCGCAGCCTTCGCCCAGATCGGCGTTCAGGTCAATTTTCATTGTGCAGCCGCCACGCTAATTGTTCAAAATAACGTTGCTGATCTTGCCGCGCTTTCAGTGCCTCTTCCAGTGAACACTGGACAAAATGAATCGGCTGACCGAGCGGAATTTGCGCAAGATGGTACATATCAGCCTCAATGATGCAGGCAATACGCGGGTAACCACCGGTGGTCTGTGCGTCGTTCATCAACACAATCGGCTGCCCGTTATGTGGCACCTGCACCACGCCCGGTAACAAACCGTGAGATAACAGTTCGCGATCGGTGGTGCGTTTTAAAATTTGCCCCTGTAAGCGATAGCCCATGCGGTTACTTTGCGAGCTAAGCTGCCAGGGCGAACGCCAGAATGCATCCTGCGAGGCACGATCGAACTCATGATATTCCGGCCCCGGCAAGGCGCGAATGCGGTTGCCCCACAGCAGCTGTTTAACGCCCTGCGCTTCCATAAAATCACGCTTCGCTTTGCCAATCGGGAGTCGGTCACCATCCTTCAGTAAACGGCCTTCCAGCCCGCCAATCCCCACTTTGAGATCGGTGCTGCATGACCCCATTACCGGCGGAACATCAATACCACCCGCGACCGCCAGATAACTGCGCATCCCGTGCTGCGGGCGTTTAAGCGTTAAACGCTGGCCTGCTTTCATCGGCAATCGCCAGCCGGTCCAGACGGCATTATCATCCAGCCGCGCTTCGCAACCGGCACCCGTCAGAGCAAACCACCCATCAGTTTCGAACTCAACAGTTAACTGACCGAGCGTGATCTCCAGCGCGGGGGCATTGGCGTCATTACCCACCAGTAGGTTAGCAATGCGTAACGCGGGCATATCCAGTGCGCCGCAGTGGCTGATACCCGACTGGCGAAAACCGTGACGACCGCCATCCTGCACAGTGGTATACATGCCCGCACGAATAATCTTCAGCATACTCCCTCCTTCTGCGGTACAAAGCGCACGCTGTCTCCCGGACGTAATAAGATGGGTTCGTCACGCGCCGGATCAAACAGGCTGAGTGAGGTATGACCAATCAACTGCCAGCCACCCGGCGTTGCCAGCGGATAAACACCAGTCTGCGGCCCGCCGATCCCGACAGAACCTGCCGGAACGAGTAAGCGCGGTTCAGCGCGCCGTGGCGTGTGTAGTTGTTCCGGCAAACTCCCGAGATACGGGAAGCCCGGTTGAAAACCTAAAAACCAGACCACGTATTCCACGGAGGAGTGCAATTCAACAACCTGTTTTTCGCTCAACCCGCAATGCGCCGCGACCACCGCCAAATCCGGTCCGCCTGCACCACCGTAAACCACCGGAATTTCAATAAAGCGAGACTCAGGTTCCAGGGCCTCGCTCTCCTCCCACCAGCGTTGCAAACGCTCTATGGCATCCAGCGCCAGCGACTCAGGATTACGCAAAATCACCGTAATATTGTTCATGCCGGGAATGGCTTCAACCACATTCGGCATATCCACCAGACGCTGCGCCAGTCGCCAGATCCGTTTCTGGCTAGCCAGCGTCACCGGCGGTTCCAGTTCCAGCACTACCGCCGTTTCACCTATCAGATAACAACGCGCTCGTTGCACTTTCGATCCCTCTGATTATTCGTTATGCAGGATTAGGAATATCAATAAAGGTCACATCAAGATCGGTATTTTCATTCAGCCACTCGCTCAATGCGCGAATACCACCACGTTCAGTGGCATGGTGACCTGCAGCATAAAAATGCAATCCCTGCTCGCGGGCTGAATGAATGGTCTGTTCAGAAACTTCGCCAGTAATAAAAGCATCCACGCCAAAACGCGCGGCGCTATCGATAAAACTTTGCCCGCCGCCCGTGCACCAGGCGACGCGCTGGACCACCTCAGGTCCGGTATCGCCACACCATAACGGCTTACGTCCCAGACGCGCTTCAATCCAGGAGGCTAGTTCCAGTCCCGGCACAGGCATGGTCAGCTCTCCCCACGGCACCAACGGCTCAATTTCGCCCATGACCGTGATCCCCAGTAACGCCGCCAGCTGTGCGTTATTGCCCAGCTCAGGATGTGCGTCAAGCGGCAAATGCCAGCCATACAGGTTGATATCATTCGCCAGCAACGTTTTTAAACGGTTACGCTTCATTCCGCGAATGACCGGAGACTCTCCTTTCCAGAAGTAGCCATGATGCACAATGACCGCATCCGCGCCCAGACGCACTGCCTCATCGAGCAAAGCCTGGCTGGCGGTGACACCGGTAACAATTTTTTGCACCGTCTCTTTGCCTTCCACCTGCAAACCATTCGGCGCGTAATCACTAATCGCCGCGCTGTTCAGTTTTTCGTTAATCAGTTGTTCCAGTTCGGTGTTTTTCATCTTCGCGCCTTCCGTATTCTGATAGCTACACCGTTAACATAGCGTTACCTCGCCAGTTCGTCGATAGCCAATCTTTTGACATATTAAGAAACAAACCCGACGCCAAAAGACGCAAATTGTTTATATCATCACGCTTCAGCTAATGTATATTTATGCAATCAGACAGCATATTGCATAAATAATCAGATCTGTATCAAAGTTTTAACTTTAAGGAAACACAAGCACGCCGCGCAACTATTACGTGACGTTGCCGTCAATTGTGGAATTATTATGAATAAACACGCATCACAGCCGCGCGCTATTTACTATGTCGTTGCGCTGCAAATCTGGGAATATTTTAGCTTTTACGGCATGCGTGCCCTGCTGATTCTCTATCTCACCAATCAACTAAAATACAACGATACTCACGCCTACGAGTTATTTAGCGCCTACTGTTCGCTGGTGTATGTCACGCCAATCCTCGGTGGCTTTTTGGCGGATAAAGTTCTCGGCAATCGCATGGCGGTGATGCTGGGGGCGTTATTGATGGCGATCGGTCATGTGGTGTTGGGTGCCAGTGAGATCCATCCGTCATTCCTCTATCTGTCCCTGGCGATAATCGTTTGTGGCTATGGTCTGTTTAAATCCAATGTCAGTTGCCTGCTCGGCGAGCTGTATGAGCCAACCGATCCGCGTCGTGATGGCGGTTTCTCGCTGATGTATGCGGCGGGTAACGTGGGGTCTATTATCGCACCTATCGCCTGTGGTTACGCCCAGGAAGAGTACAGCTGGGCGATGGGCTTTGGCCTGGCGGCGGTTGGCATGATCGCGGGTCTGGTCATTTTCTTATGTGGCAATCGTCATTTCACTCATACCCGCGGCGTTAATAAAAAAGTACTGCGTGCGACAAACTTTCTCCTGCCTAACTGGGGATGGCTGCTGGTTCTGCTGGTGGCAACGCCTGCGCTGATTACCGTATTGTTCTGGAAAGAGTGGTCGGTATACGCCTTAATTGTCGCGACTATTATTGGCCTGGGTGTACTGGCAAAAATTTATCGCAAAGCAGAAAACCAGAAACAGCGTAAGGAGCTGGGGCTGATTGTGACGCTCACCTTCTTCAGTATGTTGTTCTGGGCCTTCGCACAACAGGGCGGCAGCTCGATTAGCCTTTATATCGACCGCTTCGTTAACCGCGATATGTTTGGTTATACCGTTCCGACTGCTATGTTCCAGTCGATTAATGCCTTCGCAGTTATGCTGTGCGGTGTGTTCCTGGCGTGGGTGGTTAAAGAAAGCGTCGCAGGTAATCGTACCGTGCGCATCTGGGGAAAATTTGCTCTTGGTCTCGGCCTGATGAGCGCCGGGTTCTGCATTCTGACCTTAAGCGCCCGCTGGTCCGCAATGTATGGTCACTCTTCTCTGCCACTGATGGTATTAGGCCTGGCGGTGATGGGCTTTGCGGAACTGTTTATCGACCCGGTTGCCATGTCGCAAATTACGCGCATTGAAATTCCGGGCGTGACCGGCGTATTAACCGGCATCTACATGCTGCTTTCTGGCGCGATCGCGAACTATCTGGCGGGCGTGATTGCCGATCAGACATCGCAGGCTTCGTTTGATGCTTCCGGGGCGATCAACTACTCCATCAATGCATATATTGAAGTATTTGATCAAATTACCTGGGGCGCACTGGCGTGTGTAGGACTGGTACTGATGATTTGGCTGTATCAGGCGCTGAAATTCAGAAACCGCGCGCTGGCGCTGGAGTCATAATAGGCCAGCACCATACCTGATAAAACGCTCGCTGCGTTTTATCAGGCTCCTTTCCTCGCTTCTTCGTACGCTGCCAGCGTTCGCAGCCTTGCCTCTTTGTGATCAACTATCGGTTGCGGATAATCCAGCTTCACACCTGCTTTCTGCGCCCACTTCCACGGCTCATGCACCGCTTTCCCTGGTACATCGCGCAGCTCCGGTAACCATCGACGAATAAACTCGCCCTCACGGTCAAATTTCTCGCCCTGAGTTATCGGATTGAAAATACGAAAATACGGCGCAGCATCAGTACCCGTAGAAGCCGCCCACTGCCAGCCACCGTTATTAGCTGCCAAATCACCATCAATCAGCTGCGACATGAAATATCGCTCGCCTTCGCGCCAGTCGATCAACAAATCTTTCACCAGAAAACTGGCTGTAATCATCCGTAGCCGGTTATGCATCCAGCCAGTGCTGTTAAGCTGACGCATAGCGGCATCAACAATCGGGTATCCCGTTTTGCCTTTCTGCCAGGCCTGTAAATGTGCGGGATTGCTTTGCCACTGCACACGATCCGTCCAGGCAATAAATGGACGATGTTTACACAACGAGGGGTAATACGTCATCAGATGACGGTAGAACTCGCGCCAGATCAGCTCACTAAGCCAGACACTACCGGCCCCACCGTCCAGCGCCTGCGGCTGTTCAGCCAACAAGCGATGCAAGCACTGGCGAGGCGATAACCCGCCCGTTGCCAGGCTGGCCGACAAACGGCTGGTGCCTTCCACTGCCGGAAAATCTCGTTGTTGCTCATAATCTCCGGCACCGTTCTGGCAAAACTGGCGTAATTGCGCAATCGCCGCTTTTTCTTCCACCGGAAAATGCGCAGTATCGAAAGACTGACGAGGATAATTCAGCGTAATGGATGGCGAGGGCTCTATCGATCCGCTACTACGAACTTTTGGTGCAGCGACGCACTCCGGCATCCCTTCCCGCAGCCGTTTCAGCCAGGCATTCTTAAAAGGCGTAAAGACTTTGTACATCTCGTGATTGCCGGTCATCACCGCGCCAGGCGGCAGGATCACGCTGTCATCAAATCCTTCACACACCACGTTACGCAGCGCTCTTTCAACTTCCACATCCCGCGCCCGCTCATTCACTTCATACTGATAGTTATAAAACAGGTGGGTAACGCTGTTTTCCGCGCACACCTGTTTAACTATTTCGACACTGGCGACAAAGTCATCCACTTCACGGAACAATAAAGGAATACCTTTTTCCGCAAGCGCTATTTGTAGCCCATTCAGTTGAGCATTGATAAGTTCAGCCTGACGCGGCGACATGTTATGCGTCTCCCACTGGCGTGGTGTAGCGATATACAGCGCCAGCACGCGTGCAGACGAATTGCGGCAGGCGGCAGCAAGCGCGAGATTATCATGCAGACGTAAATCCTGGCGAAACCAGACCAGATGGGTAGTCATAAAACTCCTGAATGGCGCAAGTTAATCACACGCGGCCAAAGTTCGAAATAACGCTGCCCTGAAAGCCAGGCGTCAGGATAAAGCGCCATATAGTGTTTGATACGCATCAGCGGCGCAAGAAGCGGTTGCTCGCCACGGCGATAACTGTCGATAAGCGCAGCCAGCTGCTGGCGTTCTGTGGAATCAATATGTGGGCGAAAATAACCCTGAACGTGCATCAAAACGTTGGTGTGATCGCGCGTGTTGGCGGGGTGAGAAAGTAAAACGATTACGCGTTGGCGGTACTGGTTGTAATAGTCATCCAGATTTTGCCACCGATGAATATCAGCCACAAACGGGCCAAGTTTGCGGTATTCCGGCTGAGAATGCGCCAGAAAGACGAGTTTATAGCGGCTGTGATAATCGAGAAGCGCCCCGCGCGTTAAGCCATGTTCTTTCAGTCGATATAACTCATGAAGCGCGAAGATACGGATTAGGGTGCTGTCATCAAATCGTTGCTGATTCATTACTGCTCCTGAACGGTTTACAGGAGTAAGTGTAGACGTTGAGAAATGATATTTGTGAAGTTAATCCTGTTGTAGCAGGACAAATTTACGAAAGCCTGCTCCCCGCAAGGACTGACGTCAGGTAGTTTCTAACCATAGCTGCCCTTTCTATTCAAACGTGAAATCAATAAGCTCATCAGGGACATCGCAAACAATATGAAGACGGGTTTCTTCTCTGCCGTGACTCTTTTCACTAATTGCGTAACTGTCATGCTCTGGATTATTTAATTCTTTCAGCGGAAATTTTTCCTCAAAGGCTTTATTTAGCCGCCCCTGGTTTCCTTTTACCGCGAATAAATAATCACCTCCCTGTTTTTGTATCTTCTCTGCAATATCTTTCTGGCAACCCATCGCATCAGTTGTGATGATTTTTCCTTTAATATCCAGCATGTTAAGAAGTTCTGGGATAGCTGTAATCTCATTAGATTTCTCATCCGTCTTGATCTGTCCGATGACCAGACTGTGCATTGTTGAGAACGCACTAATGACATGAATCGCTCCCCTGCGGCGACTCTTGTCATAAGAGTGCCGGAGCGTTTTTCCATCAATTGCGATGACGTCTTTATCATCTGAAGAATGGCAGTTGCGTATTACCGTGAAGGAGATCGGTGAGTAACATCGATGGAGATCGGTTCGTGTCACTTTCACAGAACCGTTTTT
>NZ_CAOLGM010000163.1:0-8168 GCF_948475835.1 uncultured Escherichia sp.
AATATATATTTGTAACAAATCAATCAAAATGGAATAAAATCATGCTACCATCTATTTCAATCAACAATACCAGCGCAACTTACCCAGAATCCATTAATGAAAATAACAATGATGAAGTTAATGGATTAGTACAAGAGCTCAAAAACCTTTTTAATGGTAAGGAAGGAATAAGCACCTGTATTAAACATCTACTTGAGCTTATAAAAAACGCCATACGAGTAAACGACGATCCTTATAGATTTAATATTAATAATTCCTCAGTTACTTATATTGATATTGGCTCCAATGATACAGACCATATTACTATTGGTATCGACAACCAAGAACCAATAGAATTACCTGCGAACTATAAAGACAAAGAACTCGTCCGTACTATCATTAATGACAACATAGTTGAGAAGACTCATGATATCAATAACAAGGAAATGATCTTCAGCGCATTAAAAGAAATATATGATGGAGATCCTGGTTTTATCTTCGATAAGATATCACACAAACTCAGACATACGGTAACGGAATTTGATGAGAGCGGGAATAGCGAACCAACGGACTTATTTACCTGGTACGGTAAAGATAAAAAAGGCGACTCTCTCGCTATTGTAATTAAAAATAAAAACGGAAATGATTACTTATCTCTCGGTTACTACGATCAGGACGACTACCACATTCAAAGAGGAATTCGTATTAATGGTGATAGTCTCACCCAATATTGTAGTGAAAACGCCAGGAGTGCTTCAGCGTGGTTTGAAAGCAGCAAAGCTATCATGGCAGAATCATTTGCAACAGGTTCCGATCATCAGGTTGTAAACGAGCTCAACGGGGAAAGACTGAGAGAACCTAACGAAGTTTTTAAACGTTTAGGTCGAGCAATAAGATATAATTTTCAAGTGGACGATGCAAAATTTAGACGCGATAATGTAAAAGAAATAATTTCTACTTTATTCGCTAACAAAGTTGACGTTGACCATCCTGAAAATAAATACAAAGACTTTAAGGATCTCGAAGATAAAGTTGAAAAAAGGCTTCAAAATCGCCAGACGGAATATCAAAATGAAATTAATCAACTATCTGCGCCAGGTGTTAATTTTGATGATATTTAAAATTATTTTTCCAGTTTTTTGATTTTTCAACTCCTGAATATCGGAAATAGTCAGTGACGAACATCAGTATTTTTACATCATTACGTCCGGGTCATTGTCGGTTTATCTCCTTTTA
Organism: uncultured Escherichia sp.; assembly: GCF_948475835.1. Lineage (NCBI taxonomy): Bacteria > Pseudomonadati > Pseudomonadota > Gammaproteobacteria > Enterobacterales > Enterobacteriaceae > Escherichia > uncultured Escherichia sp. The sequence goes on from NZ_CAOLGM010000163.1 coordinate 1,216, forward strand.
CTTGTGGTAATTGAGGGATAACAACAAAAAAGGTGAGTATTGCGACTCACCTTTTTTATTTGTTTCTTATTCAGAATCGATATCTTTTAAATCATCCTGAATCGCTTGCGCGTTCGGATTTTCCTGCGGTTTGAGTTCGCCGCCATTAGCGATGAAATCATGACGCTGGAAGTACGCTTCGCGCACCATAATATAAGGATCGGACGACTGACGCAGCAGACCATCGGAATCCAACAACTGCGCACGAGTTTCTATCCCTTCAAGCGTCCATTTACCCACAGACATCGGCCAGGTCAGCCAGGAAAGAACCGGGTAAAGACCATCCGCCATATCACCACCGTCATCACGCAGCGTGAAGCTACCGTAGAACGGTAACTGGACGTAAGGCCCATAACCCACGCCATAATGACCAAGCGTACTACCGAAGCGGTGAGGTTCAGTCCGTTGCAGTTTCGGGTTCGCCATCCCTGCAACATCAATAAAACCGCCCATCCCCAAAATGGTGTTCAGGAAAAAGCGGGTAAAGTGGACCATCCCCTGATAAGGGTCGCCCTGCAAGAAGTAGTTAACCATCACCGCAGGTTCTTCAAGGTTGCCAGTAAAGTTGCTCAAACCGTTACGCGCCGGTTGCGGAACATAATCACGCCAGGCGACAGCGACCGGTCGAACAATATACGGGTCTAATACATTGAAGTTGAAGTTGTACATGGTGCGGTTGAACCCTTCTAACGGGTCAGAACGCCCTTGCTGATCTGTACCGGAACTCGCACACCCCACCAGAAGCGTAGTTCCCAGAGCAAGCGCCGACAGGCGAAGCTTCATAAATGTCTCCCTGTTTTTTTATGGCTTATGCAGTTTGCCATCCATGACGGAACGATACCGTATCCGCCTGTTTAGGTGTGGGCGATTGTAACAGCACGTCAACTGATGTCCAGACGCCCTGATTTGCTGATTTGATCATAGCCTGGTAATCGCCGCCCTGTAGGCTACTTGATTCTATAGAAACAGAAAAAGGCAAACGCAGCCTTTTCTACATTTTCAGAGTAACTCCCGCCAGTTGCGAGCAAAAAAGCCGCTACGCTTTAGCTATACGTGCTAATTCAAGAGAAGAGACCATGGACAACGACAAAATTGATCAACACAGCGACGAAATTGAAGTTGAGAGCGAAGAAAAAGAGCGCGGCAAAAAAATAGAAATAGATGAAGACCGACTCCCCTCCCGGGCGATGGCAATTCATGAGCATATCCGCCAGGATGGTGAAAAAGAGCTGGAACGCGACGCAATGGCGCTACTGTGGTCAGCCATTGCGGCGGGTCTGTCGATGGGCGCTTCGCTACTGGCAAAAGGGATATTTCATGTCGAACTGGAAGGAGTGCCAGGCAGCTTCTTACTGGAGAATCTCGGTTATACCTTTGGTTTTATTATCGTCATTATGGCCCGCCAGCAATTATTTACCGAAAACACCGTGACTGCGGTACTACCCGTCATGCAAAAACCGACAATGAGCAACGTCGGCTTACTTATGCGATTATGGGGCGTCGTGCTGCTGGGTAATATTCTCGGGACAGGTATTGCTGCATGGGCATTTGAATATATGCCTATCTTCAATGAAGAAACTCGCGATGCATTTGTCAAAATCGGCATGGATGTGATGAAGAACACCCCCAGCGAGATGTTTGCCAACGCGATCATTTCCGGCTGGCTGATCGCCACTATGGTTTGGATGTTTCCTGCTGCGGGTGCGGCAAAGATTGTGGTGATTATATTGATGACCTGGCTTATTGCACTGGGTGACACCACCCACATCGTTGTCGGTTCTGTTGAAATCCTCTATCTGGTGTTTAACGGCACGCTGCACTGGAGCGATTTCATCTGGCCCTTCGCACTACCTACTTTAGCGGGGAACATCTGCGGCGGCACCTTTATCTTCGCGTTAATGAGTCATGCACAGATTCGTAACGACATGAGCAACAAGCGTAAAGCAGAAGCACGCCAAAAAGCAGAACGTGCGGAAAACATTAAGAAAAATGATAAAAACCCAGCATAAATGGCGAGGGTTTAAGCAATCGAGCGGCAGCGTACTTACCCCGCAGTCCATTAGCGGGTATACTCATGCCGCATTGTCCTCTTAGTTAAATGGATATAACGAGCCCCTCCTAAGGGCTAATTGCAGGTTCGATTCCTGCAGGGGACACCAGATACCCTTCAAACGAAATCTACCTTCACCCCGTAAAAGATGGGTTTGGCAGCACACTTGCCTTATATCTACTCATTTTTACTGCAACAGGTTGAAATCTCAGCACTGTCAGAAAGCGCTGATGACTAAACAGCCCTGGGCCGGGCGATGTAACCATCACACAGAATCCTGATAGCGAAATATGGCGTGACTCGATACTTCACTCCGCAATGCATTCCTTGATGAATTCGCAGGACCGTGATACACGGGACAGGTCACTGAATGACGACAATGTCCTAGAAATCAGCGAACCGCGCATCTGAAGTACATTTGAGCGACTGTACCAGAACATGAATGAGGCGTTTGGATTAGGCGATTATTAGCAGGGCTAAGCATTTTACTATTATTATTTTCCGGTTGAGGGATATAGAGCTATCGACAACAACCGGAAAAAGTTTACGTCTATATTGCTGAAGGTACAGGCGTTTCCATAACTATTTGCTCGCGTTTTTTACTCAAGAAGAAAATGCCAAATAGCAACATCAGGCAGACAATACCCGAAATTGCGAAGAAAACTGTCTGGTAGCCTGCGTGGTCAAAGAGTATCCCAGTCGGCGTTGAAAGCAGCACAATCCCAAGCGAACTGGCAATTTGAAAACCAATCAGAAAGATCGTCGACGACAGGCGCTTATCAAAGTTTGCCACGCTGTATTTGAAGACGGATATGACACAAAGTGGAACCTCAATGGCATGTAACAACTTCACTAATGAAATAATCCAGGGGTTAACGAACAGCGCGCAGGAAAGGATACGCAACGCCATAATCACAACTCCGATAAGTAATGCATTTTTTGGCCCTACCCGATTCACAAAGAAAGGAATAATCGCCATGCACAGCGCTTCGAGTACCACCTGGAATGAGTTGAGATAACCATACAGGCGCGTTCCTACATCGTGTGATTCGAATAAACCTGAATAAAAGACAGGAAAAAGTTGTTGATCAAAAATGTTATAGAAAGACCACGTCCCCACAATAAATATGACGAAAACCCAGAAGTTTCGATCCTTGAAAACTGCGATAAAATCCTCTTTTTTTACCCCTCCCGCATCTGCCGCTACGCACTGGTGATCCTTATCTTTAAAACGCATGTTGATCATCATAAATACAGCGCCAAATAGCGAGACCAACCAGAAGTTGATATGGGGACTGATACTAAAAAATATGCCGGCAAAGAACGCGCCAATAGCATAGCCAAAAGATCCCCAGGCGCGCGCTGTTCCATATTCGAAATGAAAATTTCGCGCCATTTTTTCGGTGAAGCTATCAAGCAAACCGCATCCCGCCAGATACCCCAAGCCAAAAAATAGCGCCCCCAGAATTAGACCTACAGAAAAATTGCTTTGCAGTAACGGTTCATAAACGTAAATCATAAACGGTCCGGTCAAGACCAGGATGAAACTCATACACCAGATGAGCGGTTTCTTCAGACCGAGTTTATCCTGAACGATGCCGTAGAACATCATAAATAGAATGCTGGTAAACTGGTTGACCGAATAAAGTGTACCTAATTCCGTCCCTGTCAACCCTAGATGTCCTTTCAGCCAAATAGCGTATAACGACCACCACAGCGACCAGGAAATAAAAAAGAGAAATGAGTAACTGGATGCAAAACGATAGTACGCATTTCTGAATGGAATATTCAGTGCCATAATTACCTGCCTGTCGTTAAAAAATTCACGTCCTATTTAGAGATAAGAGCGACTTCGCCGTTTACTTCTCACTATTCCAGTTCTTGTCGACATGGCAGCGCTGTCATTGCCCCTTTCGCCGTTACTGCAAGCGCTCCGCAACGTTGAGCGAGATCGATAATTCGTCGCATTTCTCTCTCATCTGTAGATAATCCCGTAGAGGACAGACCTGTGAGTAACCCGGCAACGAACGCATCTCCCGCCCCCGTGCTATCGACACAATTCACAGACATTCCAGCAAAATGGTGAACTTGTCCTCGATAACAGACCACCACACCTTCTGCACCTTTAGTCACCAACAGCATGGCGATCTCATACTCTTTTGCCAGGGCGCATATATCCCGATCGTTCTGTGTTTTTCCACTGATAAGTCGCCATTCTTCTTCCGAGAGCTTGACGACATCCGCCAGTTGTAGCGCCTGCCGCAAACACAAGCGGAGCAAATGCTCGTCTTGCCATAGATCTTCACGAATATTAGGATCGAAGCTGACAAAACCTCCGGCATGCCGGATCGCCGTCATCGCAGTAAATGCGCTGGTACGCGAAGGCTCGGCAGACAACGCAATTGAACAGAGATGTAACCATTCGCCATGTCGCCAGCAGGGCAAGTCTGTCGTCTCTAAAAAAAGATCGGCACTGGGGCGGACCATAAACGTAAATGAACGTTCCCCTTGATCGTTCAGATCGACAAGCACCGTGGATGTCCGGTGCCATTCATCTTGCTTCAGATACGTGATATCGACTCCCTCAGTTAGCAGCGTTCTTTGCATTAACGCACCAAAAGGATCATCCCCCACCCGACCTATAAACCCACTTGTTCCGCCTAATCTGGCGATTCCCACCGCAACGTTAGCTGGCGCGCCGCCAGGACAAGGCAGTAGCCGCCCGTCTGATTCTGGCAAGAGATCTACGACCGCATCCCCTAAAACCCATACTTTGGCTGACATTTTTTTCCCTTAAATTCATCTGAGTTACGCATAGTGATAAACCTCTTTTTCGCAAAAATCGTCATGGATTTACTAAAACATGCATATTCGATCACAAAACGTCATAGTTAACGTTAACATTTGTGATATTCATCGCATTTATGAAAGTAAGGGACTTTATTTTTATAAAAGTTAACGTTAACAATTCACCAAATTTGCTTAACCAGGATGATTAAAATGACGCAATCTCGATTGCATGCGGCGCAAAACGCCCTAGCAAAACTTCATGAGCACCGGGGTAACACTTTCTATCCCCATTTTCACCTCGCGCCTCCTGCCGGGTGGATGAACGATCCAAACGGCCTGATCTGGTTTAACGATCGTTATCACGCGTTTTATCAACATCACCCGATGAGCGAACACTGGGGGCCAATGCACTGGGGACATGCCACCAGCGACGATATGATCCACTGGCAGCATGAGCCTATTGCGCTAGCGCCAGGAGACGATAATGACAAAGACGGGTGTTTTTCAGGTAGTGCTGTCGATGACAATGGTGTCCTCTCACTTATCTACACCGGACACGTCTGGCTCGATGGTGCAGGTAATGACGATGCAATTCGCGAAGTACAATGTCTGGCTACCAGTCGGGATGGTATTCATTTCGAGAAACAGGGTGTGATCCTCACTCCACCAGAAGGAATCATGCACTTCCGCGATCCTAAAGTGTGGCGTGAAGCCGACACATGGTGGATGGTAGTCGGGGCGAAAGATCCAGGCAACACGGGGCAGATCCTGCTTTATCGCGGCAGTTCATTGCGTGAATGGACCTTCGATCGCGTACTGGCCCACGCTGATGCGGGTGAAAGCTATATGTGGGAATGTCCGGACTTTTTCAGCCTTGGCGATCAGCATTATCTGATGTTTTCCCCGCAGGGAATGAATGCCGAGGGATACAGTTACCGAAATCGCTTTCAAAGTGGCGTAATACCCGGAATGTGGTCGCCAGGACGACTTTTTGCACAATCCGGGCATTTTACTGAACTTGATAACGGGCATGACTTTTATGCACCACAAAGCTTTTTAGCGAAGGATGGTCGGCGTATTGTTATCGGCTGGATGGATATGTGGGAATCGCCAATGCCCTCAAAACGTGAAGGATGGGCAGGCTGCATGACGCTGGCGCGCGAGCTATCAGAGAGCAATGGCAAACTTCTACAACGCCCGGTTCACGAAGCTGAGTCGTTACGCCAGCAGCATCAATCTGTCTCTCCCCGCACAATCAGCAATAAATATGTTTTGCAGGAAAACGCGCAAGCAGTTGAGATTCAGTTGCAGTGGGCGCTGAAGAACAGTGATGCCGAACATTACGGATTACAGCTCGGCACTGGAATGCGGCTGTATATTGATAACCAATCTGAGCGACTTGTTTTGTGGCGGTATTACCCACACGAGAATTTAGACGGCTACCGTAGTATTCCCCTCCCGCAGCGTGACACGCTCGCCCTAAGGATATTTATCGATACATCATCCGTGGAAGTATTTATTAACGACGGGGAAGCGGTGATGAGTAGTCGAATCTATCCGCAGCCAGAAGAACGGGAACTGTCGCTTTATGCCTCCCACGGAGTGGCTGTGCTGCAACATGGAGCACTCTGGCTACTGGGTTAACATAATATCAGGTGGAACAACGGATCAACAGCGGGCAAGGGATCCGCGTCACTCTTCCCCCTTCACGACCTTCAATAATATGCAATGCAGCTTCCCGCCCGATAATGTCATGTGGAAGCTGAATTGTGGTCAGCGGCGGTAAAAACAGATGCCCGACGCCAACCAGATTATCAAAGCCCATTACGGCGACATCCTGCGGGATACGTACCCCCTTCGCCAGGAGAACCTGATAAGCGACAAAGGCTGCGCGATCGTTACCACATATCAGAACATCAAAATCTGGTTTGCCCGGTTTGAAGTGGGCATTGAGTAAACTTGCGAGATCGGTGTAGTGATCATCACCTGTTGCCATGTGAAATTGTTTCACCTCAGCCAGATCTCGTCCAGCATCACGCCAGGCCTGCTCAAATCCCTGCCGACGATACCCTGT
>NZ_CAOLGM010000164.1:0-8123 GCF_948475835.1 uncultured Escherichia sp.
ATCGAAGAGAGTGAAGTTATATTTCAAAAGTCTTCTTTACTGATGTAGATTTAGATTTAGATTTAGATTTAGATAGAGTCATCTAAACTTATTATTAGCTCAATTAAAAATTAATCAATAAGTTTTTAAAATTAATATAGTTGTATTGACCTTAACCGGAACTATCAAAACGATAGTTCCACTCCTTTGTTATCTACATAAATCTAGTAAAAATAGCCAACCAATCCTCCCTTTAAGGCAGGCTAAGTGGTTTTAATTTAGTAAATTTGATAAACAACTCACTCGCCATTACCCCGATTGATCTTCGCATAGTCAAACGGCGTAATCGCTCTTTCCCGATTGGCATCCAGAAAATCGCCCCACCACTGCAACATCAGCTTACGCTCATCCAGATATTCCGCTTTATGGATTATACGAGGCATGCACTGAGTTACGTCCATGTGGCTCATCTGACGTTCAGCCGCTTTATCTCGTGCTGTTCTGGTCTCAATACTTCCATGCCGTTGCAATTACCTCTTAAACCATTCCTTACCATTTTCATGTCTTCGATAAGAAATCTTCATCATGCATGATCGATTTTGTCGATCGATTCGATCGAATTTTCTCTTTTTACCCTGTCTTTTGCATGGTTTTAAAATAAGCAACCTTCTTTATCGGGTGGGTAAGAACCAACGGAGATGATTGAAATGAAAAAGATTATTGCTGTTTCAGCGCTTGCTATGGTGGGCGTATTTTCAGCCCAGGCTCTGGCTGATGAGAACAAAACTGGCTTTTATGTGACTGGTAAAGCCGGTGCATCAGTCGTGACTCAGACTGACCAGCGCTTCCGTCAGGACTTTGGGGATGATGTTTATAAGTATAAGGGCGGTGATAAAAACGATACTGTATTTGGTGCCGGCCTTGCGGTGGGCTATGATTTTTATCAACATTACAATGTTCCTGTGCGCACGGAAGTGGAATTCTATGGCCGCGGAGCTGCAGACTCCCGTTATACACTGGATACATGGCATTCTCCGATGGGGAATGGTGGTCGGGAAGACACACAGAACAGGCTCAGTGTGAATACCCTGATGGTGAACACGTATTATGATTTCAGAAACAGCAGTGCATTCACTCCATGGATATCTGTTGGCCTAGGTTATGCACGAGTACATCATAAGGCGACATATACTGATACCTCCTGGAATGAATCTGGCGAGATAAGTGATATTTCTGAGTTACATTACTCGGGATATGATAACAATTTAGCATGGAGCATTGGGGCCGGTGTTCGCTATGACGTAACCCCGGATATCGCTCTTGACCTCAGCTATCGCTATCTGGATGCTGGTAAATCCTCCCTGTCTTACAAGGATGCAGAAGAGGATAAATATAAATCAGAAGTTGACGTTAAAAGTCACGACATCATGTTTGGTGTGACTTATAACTTCTGACGACACTGCTCCTGAGCGATAATGACACATATTCAGTAATTAAGATATTTATATATCTTCTGCAACTAAACAGAAATACCCTGCAGTAATATATCGCAGGGTTATTTGTTTCACAGGAGATTTCTGGTTTTTATTATCTTATTCTCTTTATAATAATATTACCGATATATTCCGATGAATATCAGAAAACTGTTTTGTCCGGGCAATACACCCTGGATTTTATTGTTTTTATTCTTTTTTGTTGTTTCTGTCATAACCACAATTGCATGCGGATACACTGAGAAGAATGCCACCGGGAATGTGTTGCTGCTGTTCCTTCTTCTGCTTCTTGCACACAGAAATACCCTCACATCCATTACAGCGCTGTTATTTCTGTTCTGTTGTGCACTGTATGCGCCTGCCGGTATGACGTACGGTAAAATCAACAACAGTTTTATTGTCGCGTTGTTGTAGACCACAACTGATGAGGCAGCGGAGTTTACCGGGATGATTCCTGTTTATCATTTTCTGGTCAGTGCCGCGATTCTGGTATTCATGGTGATTTTCTGGCGAACACACCACCGCGGTTACCGTAACTGGCTGGCACTGCTGCTATTCGTATTATGCTCAGTAAACAGCTGGCCGTTGCGGATGGTTAAAGGAACTGTTGTGGGGACAACTGACACATTGCGTGAAATGCAGCATTATAAACAACTGAGTCAGCACGGGGCTGACAACTGGAAAATCCTGCCGGGTGTACCGTTGTATGACACGATTGTTATCGTTACTGGTGAGAGTGTGCGCAGGGATTATATGTCGGTATATGGTTATCCCGTGCCAACCACACCGTGGCTGAATACGGCTCCCGGTTTATTTATTGACGGCTATACATCGGCAGCAGCCAGTACCGTACCTTCCCTGAGCCGGACACTGATTTATGACTATGAGCAGAACCCTGATTCCGGCAACAACGTGGTGGCGCTGGCAGCAAAAGCAGGATACAGCACATGGTGGATATCCAATCAGGGAAAACTGGGAGAGCATGACACACGCATCTCTGTTATTGCTTCTGATGCGGAGCATACCGTTTTCTTCAAGAAAGGCAGCTTCGCTTCCCGTAAAACGGATGATATGTTGTTGTTACAGGAAACAGAACGTGCGCTGGCGGATACATCCTCTCCGAAGGTGATTTTCCTGCACATGATTGGCTCTCATCCGAATCCGTGTGACCGACTTAACTCCTGGCCGAATCATTACATGGCGCAGTATCCCCGAAAGATTGCCTGTTACCTCGCCAGCATCAGTAAACTGGATAACTTTCTCGGGCAGCTTGATGGTATCCTTCGCCGGCATTCCCGTCATTTTGCCATGCTTTACTTTTCTGACCATGGACTGTCAGTCAGCGACAGTACTAATCCTGTTCATCATGATGGCCATGTGCAGGGTGGCTACAGTGTTCCCCTGATTATTACCGCCAGTGACATCACGTCTCACCAGTCCGTCAGCAGAAAAATCAGTGCCCGTCATTTCGCAGGCATTTTTCAGTGGCTGACCGGCATTCGTACTGAAAATATACCGCCATTCAATCCGCTGACAGACGAAGATAATGAACCCGTTATGGTTTTTAACGGAGAGAGGAATGTACCGGCAGACAGTCTGAAACCGCAGCCTCTGATTCTTCCGGACAGAAGATAATCATGTCGGTATGAATGTTATAATTAAGGACTGTGCAATAATAGCCATTCCATTCAGCCATCTTACGCTCGAAAACGATCAATAAGATGGCTACTCACCATTCCTGCTCTAAACCTGACGCCTCTCAAGACTATTATAAATAGCCTCAATCTCACCCTTCAGGTTATCACCGCAATAAACCATTGAGGTATCGTATCGTTCATATCGCGCTTCCCGTGTCGCACTAAACCAGTTGAACGATCCCACGCACAGCAAACCATCATCACCAATAACAATTTTGCTATGAACACGGTTTACCAGCTTTGTAGCAATACCCAGCGCATTCAGTTTCTCCAGCGCCGCTTTAAAGTTCTGCTGCTTCTCTTTTCGCTTCTCAAAATCATTATGTTCAGTGTTGTAGCTTCTGTCAGTGACTATCGTGACGTTAATTCCACGTGAACACGCCGCAATCATGGAATCAAGAAAACCGGTTTGCTCCAGCCTTTGCCAGGTCAGCCATGGAGAAACTATCGTGATGTGTTTACTGGTATTTTCAAATGTCTGATTCAGGAAATTATCATGTTGCTCCACACCATGAAGTGTGTAGATTTTGGTCCCGGAGGTTTTTAAATCCTTACGCTCTTTATAATCAAAAGAGAGCGCATTCTTCTCTGACTCAAAGAGGTATTTTGCCAGTAATCCCCGTGGAGATGAGGCTGGCTGGACCTCAAACAGGTCCATATCGCCGAAGACCAGAAAACTGTCCTTCGCACGGGAGACTGCAACATTCAGCATGCTGTTATCGCTATCAATAAACCCGCCGTCTTCATGTTTTGAATAGACTGGCGAGAATATCACAATCGCTCTTTCCGCTCCCTGAAGAGAGTGCACGGTGCCCACTGTGAGCGACTTTTCATTCGCGCCTGTACTGATACCTTGTTTTCCCAGCGCCTGTTTGATAGTGGATACCTGAGCGCTAAAAGGCGTCACGATACCGACAACTTCATGAAGCGATTTACCGTAATGCGCTTCAATATTTTGCTGGTTCTCTGCCAACCAGACCGCTATCGTTTCAGCCTCAAGCAAATTATATCGACTTCCACTACTTGCCAGCTCTCCTTTACCATCAATATGGAGATACCCCATTGCGGGCATTAAATTGCTCTCTTCACGCCCTCTTTTAGGCAACAACTTACCGTGATAGCAGAGCGTATTACAGTATCCAATAATATTGTCGTAGCACCGGCGGTGTTCATATAGGTACATACCACGAGCCAGTTCGGGATCATATTGATAGCGCGAAGCAAACTGCGCTATTTTCATAACGCTGCCAGATGCGGCACTTTTACCAAGGTCTGCGATTGCCGTATATTTCTCGGTAATCTCTTCTTGCGTACTGCCAGACAGAATTTTTTCCGCCAGCATGTTACCGATATCAATCGCAGGAGCAATACTCCATATTGGCGGGATCTGCTCCGTATCGCCAATCACTAATGCCTTCTTAGCTAATGCAAACGAGGCAGCAGCCACTTCAGGAAGCACCTGCCCGGCTTCATCGACAATGAGTAAATCGGCAAAATCATACAAATAACTTTTCTCGAATTTACACTGTCCTTTGTGCTCACTTATCTGCATATTGCCGGGCAGCATATAGCATGTCATCACCACACATGGAGTGAGTTTCATTCGACGTTGCCAACGGGCGGTTACCCCTTTAGCGCCTTTTTTCTTCTTCTCTTCCTGCAGATCATCAATGCTGGCCATATCCATCAGCCAACGACCTTCCCAGTAGTGAGTCGTCAGTAAAAATGCAGGGAAGCGAATCTGCGTATCAGCCAGTTCATCGGCCTGTGAGAAGCTCAGTTCCTCGTCGCCCTCATACCCTAAATCAAGAGCCAGTCTCTGCCACTCCTGAACCGCCTGCTGTTCTTTAAGAATGATTTCATGGGCGGAGTCAATCTGCTGCCGGTATGTTGTTTGCTCGCGCTCAGCGGAATTGAGCAGCCCATCAATATTACGTTCGATAGTTTCAGGATCAGACCATTGATTTCCTGCAATCAGCGTACCTAATTTATCTTCGAGAAACAGCTGTATTTGGTACTGTCGCTTACTGCGAACCGCCGGAAGCCAGGAAAATAATGAATAGAGCAGTGATTCACCGGCGCGATATTTTTTCCATTCCGTTTTAGCACTCTTCAGTAGAGTGATTTTTTGTTCTTGTCCGGAAAGTAATTTATTTAAATTATTGAGATATTGCTCAATATCATTAGCAATAAGCTCACGCGCAGCCCGAATCTGGCTTAACGTTTGCCATGTTGCGTTCAGTCTTATCAGTTGCTCGGATTTTGCTGCCAACTGACCATGCAGGAGTTCAATGACCTTTTCAGGGGATGAACACTCTTTTTCAGGAAAGGCTGCCTTAGCCTTTTCCAGATAAAACAGCAGTGCATCTTCTACATACTCTTTTGACTCAACCTGGTTGAAGAAATCTTCAGTTTGATATTTTTTGGCTGCTTCAGCTTTACGGCTGCTTGAGGGAAAATAAGCGCCGAAGCTTTTCAGCTCTGGCAACCATCGCCCGGCCATCGCACCTGAACCTTGCGAAAAGTCTTTCCCGAATGCCTCAATAATGTTCGTTACAGCCTGGTTATTCGTTGAAGTCGCGATAATAACCGGAGGCTCAGATTTTTCGAGAGCCGCTCTGGCCCACTGCGTGGCGATGATAGAAAGCACCAGCGTGGTTTTTCCGGTTCCAGGAGGGCCATTAACAGCAAGGATATCGCCATGTTTAGCATCCAGAAAATGGCTTAAGGCATCGCGCTGAGCCTTTGCCAGCGGAAACTTATCTCCGGAGTGTCCAAGCCTGTCGCTGAATTTTGCTCCAGGGGCCAGCAAAGACTCTGCAGCATGAACCTCTCGCGAGGCGAATCGATTGAAGAGTGGCACATCCTTATTGCAAACAAGCAGGTGATCATAAAGAGAAAGGATATGGAAACTGGCACCGCCAGATTGCGCCGTTTTAACAATATAACCGTGCTCAGCGAGTTCATATTGCTCAGGATTTTTAATCCAGTCGCCGGCAACGTTCTTCAGCAGCCTCTCTGAATCATCCAGATATTGACGCCACTCCTGCTGCAAGGCTGCATATCGTTCTTCCCGTTCTTCATCCGTTTCGGCAGTCTTATCAACGCTGTCATCAAAGTTGATAGAGAACGTGGTATGGGTCGTCTTGTATTTGTCATACTGCCCAATCTCACCAATCGAAAATGCTCCTTTTGGCAAAGGTTCAAGCAGGTCTCTGGGAATGGAGGTCGCTGGCGTCGGATATAAAAAACCCTCACGGCTTAGCAAGGCTGGCGTCACTATCGGGGTAACAATATCAGGCGCACCTGCAGAACGGTCCTTACCATGCTGCAGTAACCGGAAATAAACTTTTGGGCGCAAGATGACATCGACCGTTTCGACATCGTCTTTTTCTCCCTTAAAAAATTTACTGACAATCGCTTCGTCAAGACGTCCCGCCGCTATCCCATGCCAATGAGTGAAATTTTTGGCGTCTTTCCGTTCAAAACTGCCCTTTCCTGACTCAGCATCCGCAAGCGAGTTGCGCCAGTATGAGGCAAACCCTAAAGCATTTTCATCCATTACCAGTCCTGTGACTCAATGAAATCCATTGATTTATCGAATATAAAACCACCATATGGACAACTATTGTCCATATTGAAAAAGTTGGATGCAATGTTTTGTTTATAATTCGGTATCAAATGTACTGGTTGTACAAGGTTCAGAACGCAAGCACATTCAACAGTACGTCAGGACTATTGATTTCATAACAGTGAATACATTTTTTACCGTTTATAATGACTGCCTGTGTTGGACAAGGATACCAGAACAGCCGAAAACACCGGGGGTTATTACCTGCTCTCATGGAAACCAGATATTCCTGGTGCTAATCACAGTCATAAATAGCCTGAAGAACATGACGAAGGGACTTTAATGGAAGCCGGAGTAACTTGCCAGAACATCAATCTTCGTCATCATTTACAAAGAAAAATAATCAGTTAAAGCAGTCCGGGCAATCAGCCCGGACTGCTTACTATTTTAATGGATTGTTAATCTTTGCATATTCAAACGGGCTGATACCCTTATCTCTGTTCGCATCCAGAAAATCTGCCCACCACTGTAGCATCAGTCGACGTTCTTCCAGATGTTCTGCTTTATGGATATACGCAGCACGTACACCATTACGCTCCTGATGGCTCATCTGACGTTCCACAGCATCGCGGGACCACAAACCTGATTCAATCAATGCACTGCACGCCATCGCCCGGAATCCATGGCCACAGACATCCTGGGTTGTGTCATACCCCATCACCCTCAGGGCTTTATTTACAGTATTTTCACTGATTGGTTTACGCGGGTCATGTGCTCCCGTAAAGATCAGACCATTTTCACCAGCCCATGTCTGTAGTTCTGTCAGTATGGCTACAGCCTGTTTGCTGAGTGGCACAAGGTGTGGTGTTCGCATCTTGGAGCCCCGGTGTGAGAATTTTACGCCTGGCAGGGGTTCGCGTTCGGCTGGAATAGTCCACATGGCATTGTCAATATCAATTTCAGACCAGCGGGCGTATCTGAGTTCACTGGAACGAATAAAAACCAGTAAATTCAGCATAACGGCAAGCTGGGTGACAGGTTGCCCCTTGTAACTGCCAATACGCGACAAAAGTTCAGGCAGGCGAGAAAGATCAAGAGCGGGGCGATGCTGGCGTTTTACCGTAGTCAATGCGCCAGCCATATCCAGAGCAGGATTATATCTGATGATGCCAGACTGTACGGCATAACGCATTACGGCAGATATTCTTTGCTGCAGACGACTGGCGATTTCATAAATTTGTTTAGCTTCTGCAGCACGAACAGGGATAAGCAGATCCGGGGTATTGAGTGTTGTGATATCCCGGTTGCCGATAAAGGGGAAAACGTGAGTCTCGAGGCTTTTGAGTACTTTATCGCTGTGTGATTGTGCCCATTGTTTATTAC
>NZ_CAOLGM010000165.1:0-8080 GCF_948475835.1 uncultured Escherichia sp.
GCATGGATAATCGCCAGTCTGATTGGGGCGTTAATGAACGGTATTTATTTGCAGGCGGTATTGAAAGGCTGGCGCAACAGCATGTTGTTTACCCTCGCGCTGTTGTTGCTGGATGGTGTGATGTGGGGACTGCTCAACTCTGCCGATAGCGCGCTGTTGTTGGGAACCAGTGTGCTGGTGGTGGCGCTGGCCGGCATGATGTTTGTGACCCGTAATATCGACTGGTATGCGTTTTCACTGCCGAAAATGAAAGCCAGTAAAGAAGTTACAATGGACGATCAATTACGTATCTGGAAATAAGGTTGAAAAATAAAAACGGCGCTAAAAAGCGCCGTTTTTTTTGACGGTGGTAAAGCCGATTAATCTTCCAGATCACCACAGAAGCGATAACCTTCACCGTGGATGGTGGCGATGATTTCCGGCGTATCCGGCGTAGATTCGAAATGTTTACGAATACGGCGGATCGTCACGTCTACAGTACGGTCGTGTGGTTTCAGCTCACGGCCGGTCATTTTCTTCAGCAGTTCAGCACGAGACTGAATTTTGCCTGGGTTTTCACAGAAGTGAAGCATGGCGCGGAACTCGCTGCGCGGCAGCTTGTACTGCTCGCCATCAGGGCCGATCAACGAACGGCTGTTGATGTCCAGTTCCCAACCATTGAACTTGTAGCTTTCAACGCTACGACGTTCTTCGCTGACAGTACCCAGATTCATGGTACGGGACAGCAGGTTGCGTGCACGAATCGTCAGTTCACGCGGGTTGAACGGTTTGGTGATGTAGTCATCTGCACCGATTTCGAGGCCGAGAATTTTATCGACTTCGTTGTCACGGCCAGTCAGGAACATCAACGCAACATTCGCCTGCTCGCGCAGTTCACGCGCTAACAGAAGACCGTTCTTACCCGGCAGATTGATATCCATGATCACCAGGTTGATGTCATATTCAGAGAGGATCTGATGCATTTCCGCGCCATCTGTCGCTTCGAAAACATCATAGCCTTCCGCTTCGAAAATACTTTTCAACGTGTTGCGTGTTACCAACTCGTCTTCAACGATAAGAATGTGCGGGGTCTGCATGTTTGCTACCTAAATTGCCAACTAAATCGAAACAGGAAGTACAAAAGTCCCTGACCTGCCTGATGCATGCTGCAAATTAACATGATCGGCGTAACATGACTAAAGTACGTAATTGCGTTCTTGATGCACTTTCCATCAACGTCAACAACATCATTAGCTTGGTCGTGGGTACTTTCCCTCAGGACCCGACAGTGTCAAAAACGGCTGTCATCCTAACCATTTTAACAGCAACATAACAGGCTAAGAGGGGCCGGACACCCAATAAAACTACGCTTCGTTGACATATATCAAGTTCAATTGTAGCACGTTAACAGTTTGATGAAATCATCGTATCTAAATGCTAGCTTTCGTCACATTATTTTAATAATCCAACTAGTTGCATCATACAACTAATAAACGTGGTGAATCCAATTGTCGAGATTTATTTTTTATAAAATTATCCTAAGTAAACAGAAGGATATGTAGCATTTTTTAACAATTCAACCGTTAGTACAGTCAGGAAATAGTTTAGCCTTTTTTAAGCTAAGTAAAGGGCTTTTTCTGCGACTTACGTTAAGAATTTGTAAATTCGCACCGCGTAATAAGTTGACAGTGATCACCCTGTTCGCGGTTATTTGGTCAAGAAGAGTGGCAATATGCGTATAACGATTATTCTGGTCGCACCCGCCAGAGCAGAAAATATTGGGGCAGCGGCGCGGGCAATGAAAACGATGGGTTTTAGCGAACTGCGGATTGTCGATAGTCAGGCACATCTGGAGCCAGCCACCCGCTGGGTCGCACATGGATCTGGTGATATTATTGATAATATTAAAGTTTTCCCGACACTGGTTGAATCGTTACACGATGTCGATTTCACTGTCGCCACCACTGCGCGCAGTCGGGCGAAATATCATTACTACGCCACGCCAGTAGAACTGGTGCCGCTGTTAGAGGAAAAATCTTCATGGATGAGCCATGCCGCGCTGGTGTTTGGTCGCGAAGATTCCGGGCTGACTAACGAAGAGTTAGCGTTGGCTGACGTTCTTACTGGTGTGCCGATGGTGGCGGATTATCCTTCGCTCAATCTGGGGCAGGCGGTGATGGTCTATTGCTATCAATTAGCAACATTAATACAACAACCGGCGAAAAGTGACACAACGGCAGACCAACATCAACTGCAAGCTTTACGCGAACGAGTCATGGCATTGCTGACGACTCTGGCAGTGGCAGATGACATAAAACTGGTCGACTGGTTACAACAACGCCTGGGGCTTTTAGAGCAACGAGACACGGCAATGTTGCACCGTTTGCTGCATGATATTGAAAAAAATATCACCAAATAAAAAACGCCTTAGTAAGTATTTTTCAGCTTTTCATTCTGACTGCAACGGGCAATATGTCTCTGTGTGGATTAAAAAAAGAGTGTCTGATAGCAGCTTCTGAACTGGTTACCTGCCGTGAGTAAATTAAAATTTTATTGACTTAGGTCACTAAATACTTTAACCAATATAGGCATAGCGCACAGACAGATAAAAATTACAGAGTACACAACATCCATGAAACGCATTAGCACCACCATTACCACCACCATCACCATTACCACAGGTAACGGTGCGGGCTGACGCGTACAGGAAACACAGAAAAAAGCCCGCACCTGACAGTGCGGGCTTTTTTTTCGACCAAAGGTAACGAGGTAACAACCATGCGAGTGTTGAAGTTCGGCGGTACATCAGTGGCAAATGCAGAACGTTTTCTGCGTGTTGCCGATATTCTGGAAAGCAATGCCAGGCAGGGGCAGGTGGCCACCGTCCTCTCTGCCCCCGCCAAAATCACCAACCACCTGGTGGCGATGATTGAAAAAACCATTAGCGGCCAGGATGCTTTACCCAATATCAGCGATGCCGAACGTATTTTTGCCGAACTTTTGACGGGACTCGCCGCCGCCCAGCCGGGGTTCCCGCTGGCGCAATTGAAAACTTTCGTCGATCAGGAATTTGCCCAAATAAAACATGTCCTGCATGGCATTAGTTTGTTGGGGCAGTGCCCGGATAGCATCAACGCTGCGCTGATTTGCCGTGGCGAGAAAATGTCGATCGCCATTATGGCCGGCGTGTTAGAAGCGCGTGGTCACAACGTTACCGTTATCGATCCGGTCGAAAAACTGCTGGCAGTGGGGCATTACCTCGAATCTACCGTCGATATTGCTGAGTCCACCCGCCGTATTGCGGCAAGCCGCATTCCGGCTGATCACATGGTGTTGATGGCAGGTTTCACCGCCGGTAATGAAAAAGGCGAACTGGTGGTACTTGGACGCAACGGTTCCGACTACTCCGCGGCGGTGCTGGCTGCCTGTTTACGCGCCGATTGTTGCGAGATTTGGACGGACGTTGACGGGGTCTATACCTGCGACCCGCGTCAGGTGCCCGATGCGAGGTTGTTGAAGTCGATGTCCTACCAGGAAGCGATGGAGCTTTCCTACTTCGGCGCTAAAGTTCTTCACCCCCGCACCATTACCCCCATCGCCCAGTTCCAGATCCCTTGCCTGATTAAAAATACCGGAAATCCTCAAGCACCAGGTACGCTCATTGGTGCCAGTCGTGATGAAGACGAATTACCGGTCAAGGGCATTTCCAATCTGAATAACATGGCAATGTTCAGCGTTTCCGGCCCGGGGATGAAAGGAATGGTCGGCATGGCGGCGCGCGTCTTTGCCGCGATGTCACGCGCCCGTATTTCCGTGGTGCTGATTACGCAATCATCTTCCGAATACAGTATCAGTTTCTGCGTTCCGCAAAGCGACTGTGTGCGGGCTGAACGGGCAATGCAGGAAGAGTTCTACCTGGAACTGAAAGAAGGCTTACTGGAGCCGCTGGCGGTGACGGAACGGCTGGCCATTATCTCGGTGGTAGGTGATGGTATGCGCACCTTGCGTGGGATCTCGGCGAAATTCTTTGCCGCGCTGGCCCGCGCCAATATCAACATTGTCGCCATTGCTCAGGGATCTTCTGAACGCTCAATCTCTGTCGTGGTAAATAACGATGATGCGACCACTGGCGTGCGCGTTACTCATCAGATGCTGTTCAATACCGATCAGGTTATCGAAGTGTTTGTGATTGGCGTCGGTGGCGTTGGCGGTGCGCTGCTGGAGCAACTGAAGCGTCAACAAAGCTGGCTGAAGAATAAACATATCGACTTACGTGTCTGCGGTGTTGCCAACTCGAAGGCACTGCTCACCAATGTGCATGGCCTAAATCTGGAAAACTGGCAGGAAGAACTGGCGCAAGCCAAAGAGCCGTTTAATCTCGGGCGCTTAATTCGCCTCGTGAAAGAATATCATCTGCTGAACCCGGTCATTGTTGACTGCACCTCCAGCCAGGCAGTGGCGGATCAATATGCCGACTTCTTGCGCGAAGGTTTCCACGTTGTCACGCCGAACAAAAAGGCCAACACCTCGTCGATGGATTACTACCATCTGTTGCGTCATGCGGCGGAAAAATCGCGGCGTAAATTCCTCTATGACACCAACGTTGGGGCTGGATTACCGGTTATTGAGAACCTGCAAAATCTGCTCAATGCTGGTGATGAATTGATGAAGTTCTCCGGCATTCTTTCAGGTTCGCTTTCTTATATCTTCGGCAAGTTAGACGAAGGCATGAGTTTCTCCGAGGCGACTACTCTGGCGCGGGAAATGGGTTATACCGAACCGGATCCGCGAGATGATCTTTCTGGTATGGATGTAGCGCGTAAGCTATTGATTCTCGCTCGTGAAACGGGACGTGAACTGGAGCTGGCGGATATTGAAATTGAACCAGTGCTGCCCGCAGAGTTTAACGCCGAGGGTGATGTTGCCGCTTTTATGGCGAATCTGTCACAGCTCGACGATCTCTTTGCCGCGCGCGTGGCTAAGGCCCGTGATGAAGGAAAAGTTTTGCGCTATGTTGGCAATATTGATGAAGATGGCGTCTGCCGCGTGAAGATTGCCGAAGTGGATGGTAATGATCCGCTGTTCAAAGTGAAAAATGGCGAAAACGCCCTGGCCTTCTATAGCCACTATTATCAGCCGCTGCCGTTGGTGCTGCGCGGATATGGTGCGGGCAATGACGTTACCGCTGCCGGTGTCTTTGCCGATCTGCTACGTACCCTCTCATGGAAGTTAGGAGTCTGACATGGTTAAAGTTTATGCCCCGGCTTCCAGTGCTAATATGAGCGTCGGGTTTGATGTGCTCGGGGCGGCGGTGACACCCGTTGATGGTGCATTGCTCGGAGATGTAGTCACGGTTGAGGCGGCAGAGACATTCGGTCTCAACAACCTCGGACGCTTTGCCGATAAGCTGCCGTCAGAACCACGGGAAAATATCGTTTATCAGTGCTGGGAGCGTTTTTGCCAGGAGCTTGGGAAGCAAATTCCAGTGGCGATGACTCTGGAAAAGAATATGCCGATCGGCTCGGGCTTAGGCTCCAGCGCCTGTTCGGTGGTCGCGGCGCTGATGGCGATGAATGAACACTGCGGCAAGCCACTTAATGACACCCGTTTGCTGGCTTTGATGGGCGAGCTGGAAGGACGTATCTCCGGCAGCATTCATTACGACAACGTGGCACCGTGTTTTCTTGGTGGAATGCAGTTGATGATCGAAGAAAACGACATCATCAGCCAGCAAGTGCCAGGGTTTGATGAGTGGCTGTGGGTGCTGGCGTATCCGGGGATTAAAGTCTCGACGGCAGAAGCCCGGGCTATTTTACCGGCGCAGTATCGCCGCCAGGATTGCATTGCGCACGGGCGACATCTGGCAGGCTTCATTCACGCCTGCTATTCCCGTCAGCCTGAGCTTGCCGCGAAGCTGATGAAAGATGTTATCGCAGAACCCTACCGTGAACGGTTACTGCCTGGCTTCCGGCAGGCGCGGCAGGCGGTCGCGGAAATCGGCGCGGTAGCGAGCGGTATCTCCGGCTCCGGCCCGACCTTGTTCGCTCTGTGTGACAAGCCGGATACCGCCCAGCGCGTTGCCGACTGGTTGGGTAAGAACTACCTGCAAAATCAGGAAGGTTTTGTTCATATTTGCCGGCTGGATACGGCGGGCGCACGAGTACTGGAAAACTAAATGAAACTCTACAATCTGAAAGATCACAATGAGCAGGTCAGCTTTGCGCAAGCCGTAACCCAGGGGTTGGGCAAAAATCAGGGGCTGTTTTTTCCGCACGACCTGCCGGAATTCAGCCTGACTGAAATTGATGAGATGCTGAAGCTGGATTTTGTCACCCGCAGTGCGAAGATCCTCTCGGCGTTTATTGGTGATGAAATCCCGCAGGAAATCCTGGAAGAGCGCGTGCGCGCGGCGTTTGCCTTCCCGGCTCCGGTCGCCAATGTTGAAAGCGATGTCGGTTGTCTGGAATTGTTCCACGGGCCAACGCTGGCATTTAAAGATTTCGGCGGTCGCTTTATGGCACAAATGCTGACCCATATTGCGGGCGATAAGCCAGTGACCATTCTGACCGCGACCTCCGGTGATACCGGAGCGGCAGTAGCTCATGCTTTCTACGGTTTACCGAATGTGAAAGTGGTTATCCTCTATCCACGAGGCAAAATCAGTCCACTGCAAGAAAAACTGTTCTGTACATTGGGCGGCAATATCGAAACTGTTGCCATCGACGGCGATTTCGATGCCTGTCAGGCGCTGGTGAAGCAGGCGTTTGATGATGAAGAGCTGAAAGTGGCGCTGGGGTTAAACTCAGCTAACTCGATTAACATCAGCCGTTTGCTGGCGCAGATTTGCTACTACTTTGAAGCAGTTGCGCAGCTGCCGCAGGAAGCGCGCAACCAGCTGGTTGTCTCGGTGCCAAGCGGAAACTTCGGCGATTTGACGGCGGGTCTGCTGGCGAAGTCACTCGGTCTGCCGGTGAAACGTTTTATTGCTGCGACCAACGTGAACGATACCGTGCCACGTTTCCTGCACGACGGTCAGTGGTCACCCAAAGCGACTCAGGCGACGTTATCCAACGCGATGGACGTGAGCCAGCCGAACAACTGGCCGCGTGTGGAAGAGTTGTTCCGCCGCAAAATCTGGCAACTGAAAGAGCTGGGTTATGCAGCCGTGGATGATGAAACCACGCAACAGACAATGCGTGAGTTAAAAGAACTGGGCTACACCTCGGAGCCGCACGCCGCCGTAGCTTATCGTGCGCTGCGTGACCAGTTGAATCCAGGCGAATATGGCTTGTTCCTCGGCACCGCGCATCCGGCGAAATTTAAAGAGAGCGTGGAAGCGATTCTCGGTGAAACGTTGGATCTGCCAAAAGAGCTGGCAGAACGTGCTGATTTACCCTTGCTTTCACATAATCTGCCCGCCGATTTTGCTGCGTTGCGTAAATTGATGATGAATCATCAGTAAAATCTATTCATTATCTCAATCAGGCCGGGTTTGCTTTTATGCAGCCCGGCTTTTTTATGAAGAAATTATGGAGAAAAACGACAGGGAAAAAGGAGAAATTCTCAATAAATGCGGTAACTTAGAGATTAGGATTGCGGAGAATAACAACCGTCGTTCTCATCGCGTAATCTCCGGATATCGACCCATAACGGGCAATGATAAAAGGAGTAACCTGTGAAAAAGATGCAATCTATCGTACTCGCACTTTCCCTGGTTCTGGTCGCTCCCATGGCAGCACAGGCTGCGGAAATTACGTTAGTCCCGTCAGTAAAATTACAGATAGGCGATCGTGATAATCGTGGCTATTACTGGGATGGAGGTCACTGGCGCGACCACGGCTGGTGGAAACAACATTATGAATGGCGAGGCAATCGCTGGCACCCACACGGACCGCCGCCACCGCCGCGCCACCATAAGAAAGCTCCTCATGATCATCACGGCGGTCATGGTCCAGGCAAACATCACCGCTAAATGACAAATGCCGGGTAACAATCCGGCATTCAGCACCTGATGCGACGCTTAACGCGTCTTATCAGGCCTTGTATTATCCCTCCAGTGCAGAGAAAATCGGCCAGTTTTCTCTGCCTGCAGTCCGCATGC
>NZ_CAOLGM010000166.1:0-8050 GCF_948475835.1 uncultured Escherichia sp.
CATTATCACCCAGCTGCACGCCCACATTCCCCCAGACGCTGGCCGCTGGATTCAGGTTGCCATTTACGCCAAGTTTAATTTCCCCCAAATTACTCGCCCCATCTTGTTCGACTTTCACACCGTTCATTGAGACAGCAAAATCTTTACTGTTATGGATCCAGTTCATTTCAACAAAAGGTTCAAAGTCGTCACCGTGCGGACCGCTGTTTTTCTCCTGAGTACGAATAAAGGTGCGGAAACCAAGTCGGGTCTGGATGTTGTTATTTGCGTCATTCTCAATACGTGAGCCATTGGCTTCGGTGTGCGCATTATGATCGACGCCCATCCAGATAGCCTGTGCCTGTGGCTGGAATATCCACGTGTATTTCGCCGCTTCCAGACCAAAGGATTTATTCAGGGCAAAGCCGTAACCCGCTTCCAGCGAGACGGTTGCGCCTTTCGCACTATAGGATTCATAGGCTAATTCATCCCCTTTCACCGAGTTTTTAAACCAGCTATATTGCGCCCAGGCGTCAATGTATGCGCCTTTTTTACTGATGTCATCGGCAAACCAAATGGCATACAGCCCTGCGCAATAGCCTCTGACACTCCCTTTCGAACGATAATCCGACACGCTGGAATGAGTTGAGTTGTAGTCGCGGGCATAACCAGCCATCACTCCCAAACGCCAACTGTCACTGTCGGTAAAACCACCGGTTAACAGCTCGGCCCCTAACTGCGAGACGTAGCGATGCGAGGTCGTTCTCAACTGTCCGTTGCTGTCACGCCAGGCATTATGCCCGCCAATTTGACGTAGCCAAAGTCGGCTTGAACGCTCCTGTTCAGTTACAGGATCGATGTAGCGCATTTCACCCGCACGGTCGTTCAGACGCATAACAAAAAGAGTGTTAGCGGCTGCCAGGTTGGCGACGTAACTTCCAGCTTCGAGGCGCAGGACGGGGGTAGGCGCAACAGTAGGCGCTGAACTTCCTCCGGAGTTTGTTTCACCGCCGCTCGTTGCCTGGAAGTTAGTCAGATACCAGTTTTTATTGGTCGCTTCGGTATTACCTCGGGTTAATGAATATTCGTAGGCACCGGCGAAAATCCTCGAATCCTTAATAAATTCCCCATTTGATTCCCCCTCAACGCTGATAATCTCTATCCCATTTAACGTGTAAGCTCCGCTGCCTCCTGCATTGGTAACTTTAACTCGGGTTGTTCCAGAGGTATTTCCATTAATAACGACTTTATCCGTAGCTGAATTATCATCACCCAATTCAGTTCTGAGATGCAATACGCCATTATTACCAACGTAATTTTCAGTTATTGTTAATCTTGTTGGTTCGACATCCCGTCCATCTGCCCGGGAAATATAGACCGTACTATTATCAACCGTGAGGTTGCTCACCGTTGAGTCAGCTTTAATATCCCAGGTACTATTATCTGAAAGCGACAGATAGGTATGAGTGTTAACATCTGTTGAAATATTAGCTGAACCCGTTATTTTTGAATTAGTTGCATCGACGGTCAAATGACCTTTAATATTATTGATAAAAACATCTGCAGCCGATGATACCTCACTATCCGTAATGGTCACGTTACTCGTCTCATTTTTATGGTAGAGGATTTCATTTGCTGACCGTAGTGAGCTACCAGATAAAATATCTACCGTTGCTTCCTGACCATTTATGGAAGACTCCAGCACAATTCCAGACCCCTGATGCGCGACTGCAGATGTATTTTTCAGCGTCACCGTGCCGCCATTATAAATTTTAGCAGTCGCGGCGTCAGGACCCGTTGTATAAATTTCTCCCTGGTTAAATGAAACTGTCCCCTGGCGGGCAGCGATGGCATGAGCATTGTCCCCATGCGTGGTGATATCAACATCGGTTAATGTAACGCTGGCATTGGTATAATCAAGCGTGTCACCAGCCTTGACGACAGTGCCATTAGCGTACGCGGCATAACTTTCTGTTCCGTGGGTTGTGATCTCCCCTTTTGCCATATCCAGTTTTGCTATGGCATTATTTTCATTACTTCCTGTATCGGTAGTACTTTCTTCATCAAGAGAAGATACACACGCACGCGCGCTTCCGGGAGATGCACACGCAAGAACGCCGACTGCGTGATTACCCGCAGTAACAATAAATGTATCATCTCCGTCAGAAAAAGAGGGGGTAACCGAACCGTCAGAGTTGACTCTTATTATGGTGTCAGTATTCAGGTTTCCACTCGTTTGACTTAGCAAACCAATTGAGTAATCCCCCGTTGTGACAATCGTGTTTTTACCCTGCAAAATAACAGCACCGCCAAATTCACTTACGATTGCGCTAGCTGTTAATGCTGTGCTTAGAGGACTATTGTCAGAAGGATATAAACCGCCCGTTGTTACAATGACGCCATTGTTAATGGTTAACTTGCTACCCTCTCCTGCAACGGATACCCGTAACTTCCATTACCCGTTGTTATAACTAGCGCATTATCAATATCTTTTACTTTTCCATCTTTTATTGCCACAGCATGTTTATATTCATCGTGCTGAATAAACTGTTCAGCATATGCATTACCCACCGCCAGAGCAATAAGTCCCAAACTAAACCCGGGGAGTTTTTTCAGTTTCATAGATTAACCATCCATTCATTGGATTAACAAACATTCCTGGTCAAATAACCTATGAGCTCAGATTACCAAAACGGAGGGTAAAGACAAAAACAAAAGCACAAAAAATTTAAATAGATAAACAGCGACAATATATAAATGATAAATAAGTCGGCATTATCATTTTTCACCTTATTTTCATGACATTGATCACTTTGAGGTGACGATTTTGTTTAACAAATAACTCTTCGACATCACAATCATTGATAGTTGCAATAAAAATTATTTCAATGACATATAAAAACAACTGTGATAACACCAGGGTTGACAACTATTTGCGCAATAATTCCTTTACTTCAATGATCCAGGCATTCACTGCCAGCAACCCATTCAGCCGCATACTGACAGTGAGAAACTGAAAGATTATTGCTGATCCCTGTGGCTGACGAGTCTTTCCCTTAATCGATTAACCAGATTGATCGCCAGCCAAACAAGGGCATTAAGCAAATTTATCGTCACAAGCACTTCTCCCAGCCCGGTACTGGGTTTTGCAATAAGGATGACCAGGAGGGTGATCAGCATAAATGCAATGGAAAAGATGATATAGAGAGTGAAATAATCCAGATTATTACTATTGTTCATGCTACTAATGGCAATCCTGTCAAAACTTTCAAACAATTATAGCAAACAAAATAATGAACAATAGTAACAAGAGGCAACGAGCTAATTAGCTGTCTATAATTACACCGCACTATGGCCTTACTGATCAATTTTCACTCAACCACAACCTTCACCTTCGGTTTAGAAAGGATAATTTTGACCAGGTCGATGTATGTAACAGGTTTATAGAAATAATAACCCTGCTGAAATGTGATATTATTTTGGTTCAGATAGTCAAGTTGTTCTTTCGTTTCGACACCTTCAGCGACGATACTGATCGAAAGTTTACGCGCCAGATCCAATACACAATCCAGAATTCGGGTTGATTCTGGGTCTGCGTTTACGCGGCCAACGAAACTGTGATCAATTTTGATATAATCAATATGCAGGTCATGAAGATAAGAAAGCCCTGAGTAGCCAGTACCGAAATCATCCAGCGCGATGACAAAACCATTTTCATGCAGAATGTTCAACCGCTGAACCAGACTTTCATCAACATTCAATGGCTCACGCTCGGTGACTTCCAGAACAAGGTTTAAATCGCGGCGGGTAAAACTGTCACGGAAATTTAAACACTCGTCGACAAACGTCGGCGAAATAATATGCGAAGCGCTAAAATTAATTCCAATATGAAAACCTTCCGGCAATTTACTCGCGATAGCGTTCATCTGTCTGGCAACCTGATTCATCAGGCTTTGCGTAAGCGGAACGATTAATCCGGATTTTTCAGCAAGTGGAATAAATGCCGCGGGTGATATATATCCACCGTGAGGTTGTTTCCAGCGGGCTAACACCTCAACTCCCCGCAATGTCCCTTCCCGACCATTTACCACAGGTTGGTAAAAAGGGACGATCTCCCCATTATTTATTGCCCGTCGCAGGATCTCTTCAGGCGTTGCGCTTTTATTGAAATATCTATCAAGCAGGAAGGCAGCGGCGCAGGCGATTAACAGAATAAATATTAAAATCCCAAAGCCTTTATCGATAAGTCTGTAGAAGCTAAAGAGTGGCGGCGGGTTAAAGATAATAGTGAAATGATATTTTGTGGAGTGAACCTTCTCGGTATAGGGATAATGTCCATTAAGCGTCATCACATCACTCGTTGGTCCAATAATGTCATCCGCCACGCGTAATACATACCTTACCCCTTTCAAGGGTACATTAAGTGCCCCACGGATATGCTGATCGCTTATCGTAACCAAAATGCGCGTATCTGCAAATTGGTTCTGATAGAGCAGGATAGGTAATCTATTAACGGTGTCGATTGCTGGAGCCAACAGTAAATTACTGTCCGGGAAAACAGGAATACGAGACAACAGGACCCGATTCCCAGGCAGGGATGTACACCAGACTATTCCCTGTTTGAGAATGATGATTGTGCGCAGGTGAGGTTTCAGAGCTGCTTCAGTGCCAAGCTGATATTGCTCCTCGAGGTTGCATTCCTTCCCGGCAATGTTAACCGCTGTTTGAGTCGCTTGTGACGCTTCTTCAAGTATATGATTGATATTGTTGGCGGCATATCTCGCTCCCGCCAGGTACTCTGCTTTTGCGGAATACCAGAGCTGGATGTTCAAAATAGCGACACCGGTAATAAACAAGCATATCGCAACGAGGATGGGTATGAGTGTATTGCGCATTTGCTTGTCCCGGCCAAAGGGTTTAATACATGAAAATGCCATTCATTCGCTCGCGCTGGCATCTACAGAGAGCATGGTAGAGAGCATAAGAAATATCCACGCCGAAGATAAAATTTTCTCCATCTTGATCTAACCCATTAATTATTGAGCATAATGTAGGCAGTACAAAATAAGTTAGGCGGGATATCAGGCGTCAAGAATGGAGAGCGAGAACTCTCCATTCTTGACACCTGATATTGCGGACATAATAAGAAAGCATAACGCCTGAAATGCTCACTTTGCATCAGCATGGTGATACAGCTGATGTTTATTCTAAAACCTTACTCAAGTTCTAAGAGAGCACGGATTCCCTGTCATTAATAATGATATCCGTTAGTGTAGTCTTATGCATTTCAATGTACTGCAATATTTGCAGATAGAGATCAGAAAGAATCACACTGGTTTCATCTTTTAAACGCAAGCGTAAAGCCTGATCAATAATATGACTATCAACATACCCATGCGTCATGAACACCTCCCTCTCGAGATTTTTAAACAAAGCACATTGAAAAATAAATCTCTCTGGGATTGAATTATTCATGTCAGCCTCGTAGAAATATTAACCCAATAAAATTATGCTGTGTATAGTCTAAAGCGACAGACAAAAATAAGATGAATGAGTTTTCTATAAACTTATACTTAATAATTAGAAGTTACATATCATCAGCTGTGTATCGCAACACGATTTCCAGTGTTTTTCTAATCACATCAGCTTTGAGAATATCACTTGTTGTTTCCAGGGAGTGTATCAGACTTAAGATAATATTTTTATTATTAACATTATCGCCTGAAAGCATTAAATTGGTGACAGCCTGCCCTAACACTGCCGACTCTTCTTCTAACAAATTACCCGAACTGCGAAAGTAACTTGCTAACGCTTTATCAGTTATTGCATTATGAATTGTAGTATCTTCAAGCATGGTAACCTCTCATCTTACTTATGAAATTTTAATGTATTCTGTTTATTTTCTTACCATTGAACATACTTTTATTGTCAGCTGTCGCTGTTCTTCGGTTTGGCCCTCCTGAATCACTATTGCTAAAATCACGAATTATGCTGTCAATTAAATCGCGTCGGAAAGCATCTTCCTCAGCCGATTTCATTACGAGTAATTGCTTAATAAGAGTCTGCAATGAAAAATTTATCTTCATGCGCAGTATCTGGATCACCGCCTGGCCAGTAATTTCATATTTTATACGTTCATTATCAGATGTCTTCATAACGACTTCATAGCTAACCTGTTAAATAATCAGGCTGTTGCATTATTCAAAAAGCAACCCAATTAGTGCATTATAATGTTTCTGTTCCTCTTCCCCAGTCGCGTGTTCCAGTCGGCAAAGAAGTTTGGCACAAAGCGACTTTCGACTCAGATTACGTCCATCTTTCAAAATCTCAGTCACAATTTCCCCGAGAGTTTCCTGCTGAGTAGGCAAGTTAGCTTTTGCAAAGTAACGAGTGATTGCTCCCGCAGAATCTAAAGTCACTGAATTTTGATGCATGCTACGCCTCTGTTAAAAATGTTAATCAATGTTAAGTGAGGTAACAATAGCAAACTTGTACGAAATATGTGTACAGAATGATAAATTAATTTTTTGCAATTAGTGCTAATGCATATAAAACAATGTGTTATGATAAAACATATTGCATCATTTAACTGACAATCTATACAAGATTTTTCGCCAACTAGTGTTCAACTTTTTCCATTTTTTATCAATGTAAAGAAACGGTTATGTTTTGGTATTAAAAGAAAGACACAAGAAGATATGTCTGTTACCGTCTTACTCTCGCCTCACCCATTACCCTGGATTGTTAATGCTTACCACCCTTATTTATCGTAGCCATATACGTGACGACGAACCTGTCAAAAAAATCGAAGAAATGGTTTCGATAGCAAATCGCAGGAACATGCAGTCTGACGTAACAGGGATCTTACTGTTTAATGGTTCTCATTTTTTCCAGCTTCTGGAAGGTCCGGAAGAACAGGTTAAAATGATATATCGGGCTATATGCCAGGATCCACGGCACTATAATATTGTTGAGCTGCTGTGCGATTACGCGCCTGCTCGCCGTTTTGGCAAAGCGGGAATGGAATTATTTGATTTGCGCCTGCACGAGCGAGATGACGTTTTACAGGCCGTATTCGACAAAGGCACATCAAAATTTCAGCTAACTTATGATGACAGAGCGCTACAATTTTTTCGTACTTTTGTCCTTGCAACCGAACAATCAACCTATTTCGAGATCCCTGCCGAAGACTCCTGGCTTTTTATCGCTGACGGATCTGATAAAGAACTTGATTCCTGTGCCCTTTCACCAACTATAAACGACCACTTTGCCTTTCATCCTATTGTCGATCCCTTATCGCGGCGGATAATCGCTTTTGAAGCCATTGTGCAAAAAAATGAAGATAGCCCATCAGCCATAGCGGTTGGGCAGCGTAAAGACGGGGAAATCTACACAGCGGATCTCAAAAGTAAGGCGCTTGCATTCACGATGGCACACGCACTTGAGCTCGGTGATAAAATGATTTCAATCAATCTATTACCTATGACCCTGGTTAACGAACCTGACGCAGTCTCTTTTTTACTTAATGAAATAAAGGCCAATGCTCTGGTGCCTGAACAAATCATCGTTGAATTTACTGAAAGTGAAGTCATATCTCGGTTTGATGAGTTTGCCGAAGCGATTAAATCGCTAAAGGCTGCTGGTATCAGTGTAGCAATTGATCATTTTGGCGCAGGTTTTGCTGGTTTGTTACTCCTGTCACGCTTCCAGCCTGACAGAATTAAAATCAGTCAGGAATTGATTACCAATGTTCATAAAAGTGGGCCACGGCAGGCAATTATTCAGGCGATCATAAAATGCTGTACATCACTTGAAATTCAAGTCAGTGCTATGGGCGTGGCAACACCAGAAGAGTGGATGTGGCTTGAATCCGCAGGAATTGAGATGTTTCAGGGAGATCTGTTTGCTAAAGCTAAATTGAATGGTATCCCTTCCATAGCGTGGCCAGAGAAAAAATAATTTTCAGCACATTCTTTCACATGATTTCAGTAAATCATCGTGAAAATGAATACGTTACGTTTAAATTTAATCCACATTAAAAATAATGTTTCTTCCAATTTAGCTGAAATCT
>NZ_CAOLGM010000167.1:0-7832 GCF_948475835.1 uncultured Escherichia sp.
ACTATTACCTGAACTAACTTTTCACACATCATAAAATGGATATGGCATACATGCTTTATTGGGATGTATAAATATCCAAAACAACAGGTATAAAAAAATGGGATTAATGGCCTCATTCGAACGTGGAATGGAACGTTTTCTTGTTCCAGTTGCTATCAAGTTAAACTCACAAAAACATGTTGCAGCGGTGAGAGATGGATTCGTTTTTACGTTTCCAATTATCATGGCAAGTTCATTAATTATATTAATTAACTTTGCCATATTATCGCCAGACGGTTTTATTGCCGGATTACTGCATCTGAATAGCATTTTCCCCAACCTTGAAAAAGCACAAGCTATTTTTACTCCGGTAATGAATGGTTCTGTAAATATCATGTCAATTATGATTGCTTTCCTGGTCGCCAGGAATATGGCGATTAGCTATGAGCAAGATGATCTTTTATGCGGATTAACGGCAATAGGAGCATTTTTTATTGTTTATACGCCATATCAGATGATAGATGGGCAAGCATTCCTGACGACCAAATATCTCGGCGCGCAGGGGTTGTTTGTTGCTGTTATCGTTGCATTGATCACCAGTGAAATATTTTGTCGCTTAGCTCGAAACCCAAAAATCACCATAACGATGCCGGCAGCTGTACCGCCTGCGGTAGCGCGTTCATTTAAAGTTTTATTGCCAATATTTTTTGTCATGGTGTTCTTTTCCGCACTTAATTATTGCCTGGCACTGATATCCCCGGCAGGACTAAACGATCTTATTTACACATTAATCCAGACGCCGCTCAAACATATGGGAACGAATATCTTTGCGGTAATTATCCTGGGGGCTGTGGGTAATTTCCTGTGGGTGCTGGGGATCCACGGACCTAATACCACATCGGCAATTCGAGAAACCGTTTTTTCTGAGGCTAATCTGGAGAATCTCTCCTGGGCCGCTCAACATGGCACTACCTGGGGCGCGCCATATCCGATTACCTGGACTTCTATTAATGATGCATTCGCCAACTGCGGCGGCTCAGGTATGACGTTGGGGTTATTGTTGGCTATTTTTATCGCTTCTAAGCGTGCGGAATACCGTGATCTGGCAAAAATGTCATTTATCCCCGGTATTTTCAATATCAATGAACCGATAATGTTTGGCCTTCCTATTGTACTTAACCCCATCATGATGGTGCCGTTTATTATGGTTCCCATTGTTAACTGTGCCATTGGTTACTTCTTTGTTTCGATGGAAATTATTCCACCGGTTGCTTATGCCGTGCCCTGGACTACGCCCGGACCTTTAATTGCTTTCCTCGGAACCGGGGGGAACTGGCTGGCTTTACTGGTTGGTTTTTTATGTTTAGGTGTGGCGACAATGATCTATTTACCTTTTGTTATTGCCGCCAACAAAGTCAATAACATGACAACTAACGGATAATTCCATTTACCCAGGAAGGAGATTGTGATGTTTGCAGATGAAGAACTTGTTATGGAGTTACTGGTCAACGCGGGGCAGGCACGTTCTGACGCGATGGAAGCCATACGTTGTGCCGGGCAAAAAGACTGGCAGGGCGCAACTCAGCTAATGGCCAGTTCTGAATCTGCCTGTCTTCAGGCACATAAGATTCAGACCGCATTAATTAGTCAGGATGAAGGCTGTGGCAAAATAAAAGTTAATTTAATTCTGATTCATGCACAGGATCATTTGATGAATGCAATATTATGCCAGGATTTAGCCAGGGAAATTATTTCATTAAGAAAAGAACTCCATGCCTGATTTTTTCCTCCAGTGCGATAGCTGGAGGAAATTATTATACTCTTAAGGATAAGTCATGAATATAAAGACGCTTAACGTCAGCCTTTTGTCTTTTTCTATTATTACAGCATTGTTTCCATTGAACGCGATGGCAACAAAATTAACCATAGAGCAGCGCCTTGAATTGCTTGAAAATGAATTGTCGCAAAATAAACAAGAGCTGAAAGCAACACAGAATGAACTGGGAGTATATAAATCCCGACTTTCGACCTTACAAAAAAGCATCACGGAAAACAAATATAAATCAGCCTCGCTTGCTGAAATATCAGCGACATCTCCCGTCGCTGATAACATCAAAAATGAAAACGGTGAACAGAACTCGTTTACCGCAGCGCATACTATAAATGGATCGCAGCAAGTTGCCGTTATTGAAAGTAAAGGCGACAAAACCACTATCGAAAGCGTGACCCTGAAAGATATCAGTAAATATATAAAGGATGATATTGGGTTCAGCTATCAGGGGTACTTCCGCTCAGGCTGGGGTACTGGTAATCACGGCTCACCACAAACTTATGCAGCGGGTTCTCTGGGACGTTTTGGTAATGAGATGAGCGGTTGGTTTGACCTGACCTTAAATCAGCGTGTTTATAATCAGGACGGTAAAACGGCAAATGCGGTCGTTACCTATGATGGCAACGTGGGTGAGCAGTATAACGATGCCTGGTTTGGTGACAGTGCCAATGAAAATATCATGCAGTTCAGCGATATTTACCTGACAACGCGAGGTTTTTTACCCTTCGCACCAGAGGCAGACTTCTGGGTCGGCAAACATAAACTCCCGCAATATGAGATCCAGATGCTGGACTGGAAAACCTTAACCACGGATGTCGCCGCGGGTGTGGGGATTGAAAACTGGGCACTTGGTGTAGGGCTGTTTGATATGTCCTTAAGCCGTGATGATGTCGATGTTTACTCTCGTGATTTTTCGCGTACCAGCCAGATGAATACCAATTCTGTGGATGTTCGTTATCGCAATATCCCGTTATGGGATGATGCGACATTATCATTAATGGCTAAATATTCCGCACCTAATAAAACGGATCAACAACAAGATAACGAAAATGACAACAGTTATTTTGAAATGAAAGATAGCTGGATGCTGACTTCTGTTTTACGGCAAAACCTGCAACGCGATACGTTTAATGAATTTACGTTACAGGTTGCCAATAATTCCTATGCCAGCAGTTTTGCCAGTTTCTCAGATGCCAGTAATACGATGGCGCATGGTCGCTATTACTATGGTGATCATACCAATGGGATCGCCTGGCGTTTAATCTCTCAGGGCGAGATGTATCTTACTGACAATATTATTATGGCTAACGCGCTTGTCTATTCTCACGGCGAAGATGTTTATAGTCATGAAAGTGGTGCTCATAGTGATTTTGACAGTATTCGCACTGTAATAAGACCGGCCTGGATCTGGAATACATGGAATCAGACGGGGCTTGAATTAGGCTGGTTTAAGCAACAGAACAAAACTCAGCAGGGTGTAACACTAAATGAATCGGCTTATAAAACGACACTCTGGCATGCATTGAAAGTGGGTGAAAGCATTTTAGGTTCACGACCAGAAATTCGCTTCTATGGAACGTATATCAATATTCTGGATAACGAATTATCGAATTTTAAGTTTAATGAGAACAGCAAAGACGAGTTTATGGCCGGCATCCAGGCGGAAGTCTGGTGGTAATCTATTTTAGTTAAGGAGTTGTGTATGTCAGGATTTAAAAAAGGTTTTTTATGGGGCGGTGCGGTAGCCGCGCATCAGTTGGAAGGTGGCTGGAATGAAGGAGGAAAAGGCATCAGCATCGCTGATGTGATGACTGCTGGCGCTCACGGGGTGCCGCGTGAAGTGACAGAAGGCGTTATCGACGGGCTTAATTATCCCAATCATGAAGCAATTGATTTTTATCATCGCTATAAAACAGATATTCAGTTATTTGCCGAGATGGGATTCAAATGCTTTCGAACTTCCATTGCCTGGACACGAATCTTTCCGCAAGGTGACGAACAGGAGCCGAATGAAGAGGGTTTACAATTTTATGATGATCTGTTCGATGAATGCCTTAAGCAGGGAATGGAACCTGTGGTGACGCTTTCACATTTTGAGATGCCTTATCATCTGGTGACAAAATATGGTGGCTGGCGAAACCGTAAACTGATCGACTTTTTTATCCGCTTCGCATCAACGGTCTTCACGCGCTATAAAGAAAAAGTAAAGTACTGGATGACGTTTAACGAAATCAATAATCAGGTGAATTTCAGCGAAAGCCTGTGTCCATTTACTAATTCCGGTATCTTGTATTCGCCAGAGGAAGATATCAATGAGCGCGAACAAATAATGTACCAGGCGGTACATTACGAGTTAGTTGCCAGTGCCCTGGCGGTACAGACTGGAAAATCGATCAATCCTGAATTTAACATTGGCTGTATGATCGCCATGTGTCCCATCTATCCTCTGACGTGTGCACCCAACGATATGATGATGGCCACGAAAGCAATGCATCGTCGTTACTGGTTTACTGATGTTCATGCTCGTGGATATTATCCACAACATATGCTGAATTACTTTGCCAGGAAAGGATTCAACCTCGATATCACACCAGAAGATAACGCGATTCTTGCCAGTGGTTGTGTCGACTTTATCGGCTTTAGCTACTACATGTCTTTTACGACACAATTTTCGCCCGATAACCCGCAACTGGATTATGTTGAACCACGAGATTTGGTCAGCAACCCTTATATCGATACATCCGAATGGGGATGGCAAATTGATCCGGCAGGGCTACGTTATTCACTCAACTGGTTCTGGGATCATTTCCAGTTGCCGCTGTTTATTGTCGAAAATGGATTTGGTGCGGTTGACCAGAGACAAGCTGACGGCACGGTGAACGATCACTATCGCATTGATTACTTTGCTTCCCATATTCGGGAAATGAAAAAAGCCGTAGTTGAAGATGGTGTTGACTTAATTGGCTACACCCCGTGGGGCTGCATTGACCTGGTTTCTGCCGGAACAGGGGAAATGAAAAAGCGCTACGGAATGATTTATGTCGATAAAGACAACGAAGGGAAGGGAACGCTGGAACGGATACGTAAAGCGTCGTTTTACTGGTATCGGGATCTCATCGCCAACAATGGCGAAAATATTTGAGACTTGAGGAAGATATTACGGAGATGTCAGGCTCTGTGATCAGAGCCTGACAATAACTACATAGCGTGTTGATTATAATAGGGCACGCCGAGCGCATCCGACTTATCACTGCCAGTACCCATGTGATTTAAATCAAACGGTGGTTGTTCCTGCGATGGGGGAACAACCACGACATTGGCACAAGAAGTAACAACTGGCTGCGTGGTTTGTTCCGCAACGCCCTGCGCGGAAAAGAGAATAAGCGCAGCTGCTATTGCGGATGAAAGTGGTTTCATGATTGCCTCAGTGACGTTGTCACGTTATCAACTAGCTGTTGTAATGATTTAATGGATGTAAAAAGCGCGATTCGCCCTGCATATTGGTCATCCGGTATTTATGCGGCGGAACATCAAAGTAATTTTTGAAGGTTCGGGTCAGAGTTTGTTGCGACTCGAAGCCATATCGTTCTGCCAGATAGAGTATCGGCTCGTTACTTTCCTTCAGCTTTTGCGCGATTTCCGTCATCTTACGGCTGCGGATGTATTGGCCTAATGAATGACCGGTTTCTTTTTTAAACATCCGTTGCAGGTGCCATTTAGAGTAACCTGAACGCTCTGACACTTTCTCCAGTGACAGTGGCGATTCCAGGTTGTCCTCGATCCAGTCCAAAATGCTATGAATGGTAATAGCGTCAGTATTGCGTCTGGACATCGTCATACCTCTTTTTTGTTTACGGCAGGACTTTCTTAAGCAAATGCTCAAGTGTTGCCACTTCGTCCGCCGTCAGGTTTTTTGTTAATTCTTGATGCAGGTCCTGGCCAACTAATTGATGGCATTGTTCGCATATTGCCGCGCCGCTGGTGGTAAGTTTTACCAGTACGCCGCGCTTATCATTCGGGTTCGGCAACCTTTCAACCCAGCCTTTACAGACCAGGCGATCCAGCATACGGGTCAGTGCTCCAAGGTCGACAGACAACACTTTTTTCAGTTCAACCGGAGTAATACACGCCGCGCAGCGGATAGAGCAGAGCACCTTAAACTGTGCCGCGGTAATATCCAGCGGAGACAGATACTCGTTAAGCAGACGATCTTTCTTCTGATTAACCATATGGATTAAGCGACCCAATGGAATAATTTCATTGAACAGATCGCTGGTACTTTTCACATTAGTTGCCCTGGCAAGTAATTAGTTGCAGGGGATAATATTGCCCAGGCAAGTATAAGTCAAATAAATGAATTGACCGATGCCACGTTTTGCTAAATCGGTTCAAGTTTTGGTCAATGCGATGCAAGGTTAGCTAAAGAGTGACACTTTATCCTTGTTTACCCCTTATACTTTTCGCTGATAACCCAGATACACAGGATAACAACCACTAATGTTAGATTTGTTTAAAGCAATTGGCCTGGGGCTGGTGGTGTTACTGCCGTTAGCTAACCCATTAACAACTGTCGCGTTATTTCTTGGCCTGGCAGGCAACATGAACAGTGCCGAACGTAATCGTCAGTCGTTGATGGCCTCGGTGTACGTATTTGCCATCATGATGGTGGCGTATTACGCCGGGCAACTGGTGATGGATACATTTGGCATTTCGATTCCCGGTCTGCGAATTGCAGGCGGCTTAATCGTCGCGTTTATCGGTTTTCGGATGCTCTTTCCGCAACAGAAAGCGATTGATTCACCGGAGGCGAAAAGCAAGTCGGAAGAGCTGGAAGATGAACCCAGTGCCAATATTGCCTTTGTGCCGCTAGCAATGCCAAGTACCGCTGGTCCGGGAACCATAGCGATGATTATTAGCTCGGCGTCCACAGTGCGTCAGAGTTCAACCTTCGCTGATTGGGTACTGATGGTTGCGCCGCCGCTGATCTTTTTCCTGGTGGCGGTTATTTTGTGGGGAAGCCTACGCAGCTCCGGCGCAATTATGCGGCTGGTGGGCAAGGGTGGCATTGAAGCGATCTCCCGTCTGATGGGATTCCTGCTGGTATGTATGGGTGTGCAGTTTATTATTAACGGCATCCTGGAAATCATTAAAACGTACCATTAAAAAAGGCCCGAATGGGCCTTTCAACTATTGCGTCTGTTCTTCGAGTGTCACTGGCCAGCGGCGAAATATAATGATTGACCAAATTAACGCGGCAAAAGCAGGCACCGCGCCCACATAACCAATCATCGACATTGACCAGTGCAAACTCACCTGATTACCTACCAACGCACCCGCCCCGATTCCAATATTAAATATCCCGGAGAATAGCGCCATCGCGACGTCGGTAGCATCTGGTGCCAGCGCCAGCACTTTAACCTGCATACCAAGCCCGATGATCATCATCGCGATCCCCCAGAAAATACTCAGCACCCCGAGGTGTATTTCACTGTTCGCCGCAGGTAACAGCAATGCCAGGCACACCAGCAACAGCGCAATCGCCGTACTCACCAACGCAGACGCATACTGATTACCCAGTTTACCGAAAATCACGCTGCCAATAATGCCCGCACCACCGAGTAATAACAGTAATGCCGTGGCAAAGTTGGCGCTGAATCCCGCAATGTTTTGTACAAAAGGCTCGATATAGCTGTATGCCGTGTAATGGGCGGTGACAACCACCACAGTTAACAAATAAATGCTCATCAATGCCGGGCGGCGGAACAATAGCGGGAGGCTTTTCAGTGAACCGGAATGCTCACTGGGCAGTAAGGGAAGTAACTTAATCAGGCACAAAAGGGTGATAAGCGCCCCAATACCAATCGCGAAGAAGGTCATTCGCCAACCGAAATACTGGCCCACAATGCGCCCGAGAGGTAAACCTAAGACCATCGCCAGTGCTGTACCGGTGGCAATTAAACTCAATGCCTGTGCTCGCTTCCCGGCCGGAGCCATACGGATCGCCAGAGACGCCGTAATCGAC
>NZ_CAOLGM010000168.1:0-7829 GCF_948475835.1 uncultured Escherichia sp.
GGGTGAAACCCGTCTGACGCTGCCGCTTGGGGGGGCGATCAACGTTAACCTGCAAAATATGCTGGCCAGTGACAGCTCATGGAGCAGCATCGGCAGCATCAGCGCCACTCTACCGGGAGGCTTTAGTTCGCTGTGGGTTAACCAGGAAAAAACCCGCATTGGCAATCAATTGCGACGTAGCGATGCCGACAACCGTGCAATCGGCGGCACACTCAACCTGAACTCACTGTGGTCGAAGCTGGGCACATTCAGCATCAGCTACAATGATGACCGCCGTTACAACAGCCATTATTACACGGCAGATTACTATCAAAATGTCTACAGCGGTCCCTTTGGTTCGCTTGGCCTGCGGGCCGGTATTCAGCGCTATAACAACGCCAATACAGGGAAATATATCGCTCTCGATCTCTCGCTACCACTGGGCAACTGGTTTAGCGCAGGGATGACCCATCAAAACGGCTACACCATGGCAAACCTGTCAGCACGCAAACAGTTTGATGAAGGAACCATTCGCACTGTTGGTGCCAATCTGTCACGTGCCATCTCCGGCGATACCGGTGATGACAAAACCCTCAGCGGTGGGGCGTATGCACAGTTCGACGCTCGTTACGCCAGCGGAACGCTGAACGTCAATAGCGCGGCGGACGGCTACATCAATACCAACTTGACCGCCAATGGCAGCGTCGGCTGGCAGGGTAAAAACATCGCTGCCAGCGGGCGGACTGATGGCAACGCTGGGGTGATATTCAACACCGGGCTGGAGGACGACGGTCAGATCAGCGCCAAAATCAACGGGCGGATTTTCCCGCTTAACGGCAAGCGTAACTATCTCCCGCTCTCTCCCTATGGAAGATATGAGGTGGAGTTACAGAACAGCAAAAACTCACTCGACAGCTACGATATCGTCAGCGGCCGCAAAAGCCATCTGACTCTCTATCCAGGCAATGTCGCTGTCATTGAGCCAGAGGTGAAGCAGATGGTTACCGTCTCCGGTCGTATCCGTGCGGAAGACGGCACACTGCTGGCTAACGCACGGATTAACAACCATATCGGCCGAACCCGAACCGATGAAAACGGCGAGTTTGTCATGGACGTGGATAAGAAATATCCCACTATCGATTTTCGCTACAGTGGCAATAAAACCTGCGAAGTGGCACTGGAACTCAACCAGGCGCGCGGTGCCGTCTGGGTCGGTGATGTGGTCTGCAGCGGCCTCTCATCGTGGGCGGCGGTGACGCAGACAGGAGAAGAGAATGAGAGTTAACCTACTAATAACGATGATAATTTTCGCGCTAATCTGGCCAGTAACTGAGCTCAGAGCGGCAGTGAGCAAAACAACCTGGGCGGATGCACCGGCACGCGAGTTTGTGTTTGTCGAAAACAACTCAGACGACAACTTTTTCGTCACTCCTGGCGGGGCGCTGGATCCGCGCCTGACCGGTGCCAACCGCTGGACCGGTTTAAAATACACTGGTTCAGGAACCATCTATCAGCAAAGCCTCGGCTACATTGATAACGGTTACAACACCGGCCTTTATACCAACTGGAAGTTTGATATGTGGCTGGAAAATTCACCAGTTTCATCTCCTTTAACTGGCTTGCGCTGCATCAACTGGTACGCTGGGTGTAATATGACCACCAGTCTTATCCTGCCGCAAACCACCGACGCCAGTGGATTTTATGGCGCGACGGTGACCAGCGGCGGCGCGAAGTGGATGCACGGCATGTTGTCAGACGCGTTTTACCAGTATCTGCAACAAATGCCCGTCGGCAGCAGCTTTACAATGACCATCAATGCCTGCCAGACCTCTGTGAACTATGACGCCAGCAGCGGCGCACGCTGTAAGGATCAGGCCTCCGGCAACTGGTATGTTCGCAACGTCACCCATACGAAAGCAGCAAATCTGCGGTTAATAAATACCCACTCGCTGGCGGAGGTATTTATCAACAGCGACGGAGTACCGACTCTGGGCGAAGGGAACGCCGACTGCCGGACACAGACCATCGGCAGCCTTTCAGGATTAAGTTGTAAGATGGTCAACTATACCCTGCAAACAAACGGACTCAGCAACACCTCAATCCATATATTCCCGGCGATCGCCAACTCGTCGTTAGCCTCGGCCGTCGGGGCGTACGATATGCAGTTCAGTCTGAATGGCAGTTCATGGAAACCGGTGAGCAATACCGCCTATTACTACACCTTCAACGAGATGAAGAGCGCAGACTCGATCTATGTTTTCTTCTCGAGCAACTTCTTTAAGCAGATGGTGAACCTCGGGATCAGCGATATCAACACCAAAGATCTATTCAACTTTCGCTTTCAGAACACCACATCACCGGAGTCTGGCTGGTATGAATTTTCTACCTCCAACACGCTGATTATCAAACCCCGTGATTTCAGCATCAGTATTATCTCCGATGAATATACTCAGACACCGTCGCGGGAGGGATATGTTGGCAGCGGCGAGTCGGCACTCGATTTCGGCTATATCGTAACCACCAGCGGTAAAACAGCTGCCGACGAAGTGCTGATCAAGGTGACCGGACCCGCGCAGGTGATTGGCGGGCGCTCCTATTGTGTCTTCAGCTCCGATGACGGTAAGGCGAAAGTACCGTTCCCGGCGACACTTTCCTTTATTACCCGCAACGGAGCTACAAAAACCTACGATGCCGGGTGCGATGATAGCTGGCGGGATATGACCGATGCGCTGTGGTTGACCACACCGTGGACTGATATCTCTGGCGAAGTGGGGCAGATGGATAAGACCACAGTCAAATTTTCGATTCCAATGGATAACGCCATTTCGCTGCGTACGGTAGATGATAACGGCTGGTTTGGCGAAGTCAGCGCTTCAGGAGAGATTCATGTTCAGGCGACGTGGCGTAACATTAACTAAGGCCCTGCTGACAGCGGTCTGTATGCTGGCGGCACCTTTGACACAGGCGATTTCGGTCGGCAATCTGACATTTTCGCTGCCGTCCGAGACTGACTTTGTCAGCAAACGTGTAGTGAATAACAACAAAAGCGCACGGATATACCGTATTGCCATCAGTGCTATTGATAGCCCGGGCAGCAGTGAATTGCGCACCCGACCGGTGGATGGTGAACTGCTTTTCGCCCCCCGCCAACTGGCGTTGCAGGCTGGTGAGAGCGAGTATTTTAAATTTTACTATCATGGTCCACGGGATAACCGCGAGCGCTACTACCGGGTCTCATTTCGCGAAGTCCCCACTCGTAACCAGACAAGACGTAGCCCAACCGGCGGCGAGGTCAGCACGGAGCCGGTGGTGGTGATGGATACCATTCTGGTAGTACGACCACGTCAGGTTCAGTTTAAATGGTCCTTCGACAAGGTGACAGGAACGGTAAGTAACACTGGCAACACATGGTTTAAGCTACTGATTAAGCCAGGATGTGATTCGACCGAAGAGGAAGGCGATGCCTGGTATCTACGTCCGGGAGACGTGGTTCATCAGCCTGAGTTACGTCAGCCGGGGAATCATTATCTGGTCTATAACGACAAATTCATTAAGATTAGCGATTCCTGTCCGGCTAAGCCCCCTTCGGCGGACTAAGACTTATCCATCGGTCGAGGGAAGAATTCCACCTCAGAGCCCCAAAAATCGTTTAAATGATGTGGAAGCGATCGTCAATATCACCTGTAACGATGGGCTTTCTCATATGCACACCATAGTGTTCAGGAGACACGGAAAGGTATCAGGCAGCCTGCTAACGAGTGGTTTAATCACGAATTAGTACGTAAAATCGGTAACGGCTGGAAATCATTCAATACTCACACTATCGAAAGTTCCCCAGCCAACCGCGGTACGTTCTTACATACGATGTACCGCTGTTCTCTTTACGATTTTTAGCTGTACTGGTGAATTATGAGCAATCTGAATCCATGCATGACGTGTGGTGCCTGTTGTGCATTTTTCCGCGTCTCTTTTTACTGGGCCGAAGCCGACGATGCTGGCGGTACTATTCCCGCCAGGCTCACTGAACAAATATCCCCTTTTCACCGATGCATGAGCGGTACCAATCAGAAAAACCCCCGATGTATTGCCCTTGCAGGAACCCCGGGCAAAAATGCCTGCTGCACGATATATAAAAATCGATCGTCCACATGCAGAGAATTTGCCATGTCTGGTGAGAACGGAGTCGTCAATGAGGCTTGCAATCGTGCAAGGGCTAAATACGGGCTGACACCGTTATAAACATACAATAATTAATTGCACTGCCCCGCCAGCGATAATAGCGGGGCTTCGTTTTTCAGGGGTAACAAAACCCGATACTTCTTCTATTTGCCAGCAACAATGCCTCTCTTCTGTAGCGTTCTTCGGATCTACATCATCCTGAAGTAGCGCGATATACTCACTGACTATCTGAATCAGAATATAAAAAGCAATGTTTTTAACCTATAAAAATGGCGCTGTATTTGCGCCATTTTTATCATTCAATGCATTATCTGTTTGAGCCTAAAGGGATCTCAGGGTCTGGCTCATGAGTAATTCTGTTTCGTAAATCTCTGCGAATAATTTCAATAGACCA
Organism: uncultured Escherichia sp.; assembly: GCF_948475835.1. Lineage (NCBI taxonomy): Bacteria > Pseudomonadati > Pseudomonadota > Gammaproteobacteria > Enterobacterales > Enterobacteriaceae > Escherichia > uncultured Escherichia sp. Next base: position 4,553 of record NZ_CAOLGM010000168.1, read on the forward strand.
GAACCAGACTAAATGTCCAAAAATTTCAGAAACATTCTCATACCACGGGAGATCAAACAGAGGTGGCGTCAGTCCCATGAGAGGGAATGAAATCATATGAACAAAAAGTTGGGCTAAAGCACCTGCCAGTAAGCCCTGCCAGAGTTTAATTTTTGGAAATACTTCAGCGACCACACAATAACCGACAGCAAACACTATCGAAAAGATAATGTGCGTAACACCAACCCAGTTAAAGACATGCCCGGCAAAGGTATAAACAGCCGCATTGGGATCTGTCAGCCCCAACCAGTCTCGAAGAAAAATATACGGTGGATTGAGAAAATTACGCGAGCAATCAATTTGGCCTGCAGCCCTGATTAATGATTCCGGGCCACACGCTGCATTAAACATATCCACCGGGCTACGTGGCGGCAATGGAACTTCAGCCCCCCACTTCACGAATGCGGAAACAACGCCAGCAATCAGCCCAATGAATGCAGCAAGACCATAACGTCTGCGGTTCGGTGGAGTTTGTTCAAATATATTCATATCTACCCTGCTTGTACCATTATGTTATACACCTCTTCAGGAGTATTCATAAAACAAGGCAAATGTAAAGAACTGTATTGTTTTGTATAACAAGATAGTTTCCTAATCGCCAATGAATATAAGCTCCATCATTTCTCCCTATTTTTATATTAGAAGTGACAGAGATTTGCAGGGTGATGCAGAGCTGAAAATCACAGGTTTCCTTATTGGTTTTTGCATCGTACAACTAAAGCAATAAACCAGCTCCCATCATCATCAACATCCCGGCGAACATGAATTTATTAGCCGGGCTCATAGCTGCATTCGCGTTTTAAGAATAATCCTCCTGCTGTCGCCGACTATGCTTAACGTTTAAAAAAGCATCAGCACTCTCGCAACGCACTCTTATTTTCCCCTTTAGAATACCGGAGGCCTGGTATGAGCAACCAAGGCGAATACCCCGAAGATAATCGGGTTGGGAAGCACGAGCCGCACGATTTAAGTTTGACCCGTCGCGATCTGATTAAAGTGAGCGCCGCAACAGCGGCGACCGCCGTGGTTTATCCTCATTCTACGCTGGCGGCAAGCGTTCCGGCAGCTACACCCGCGCCAGAGATAATGCCCCTGACACTGAAGGTGAACGGCAAAACCGAGCAGCTTGAGGTGGATACCCGAACCACGCTACTGGACGCTTTGCGTGAAAATCTGCATTTGATCGGTACCAAGAAAGGTTGCGATCACGGACAGTGCGGAGCCTGTACCGTGCTGGTCAATGGTCGCAGGCTTAATGCCTGCCTGACGCTTGCAGTCATGCATCAGGGGGCCGAGATCACCACCATTGAAGGCCTGGGTTCGCCAGATAATCTTCACCCCATGCAGGCGGCCTTTATCAAGCATGATGGCTTCCAGTGCGGCTACTGCACCTCCGGGCAAATTTGCTCATCAGTAGCGGTGCTAAAAGAGATTCAGGACGGCATTCCCAGTCACGTCACGGTCGATTTGGTTTCCGCTCCAGAAACAACTGCCGATGAGATCCGTGAACGTATGAGCGGCAACATCTGTCGCTGTGGTGCATACGCTAACATCCTTGCCGCCATTGAAGATGCTGCGGGGGAGATAAAATCATGAAGGCGTTTACCTATGAACGAGTGAACACCCCAGCCGAGGCGGCACTTAGCGCTCAGCGCGTACCCGGCGCAAAATTTATCGCGGGCGGGACCAATCTGCTGGACCTGATGAAGCTGGAAATTGAAACGCCCACCCACCTTATCGATGTGAACGGCCTCGGGCTCGATAAGATTGAAGTGACCGACGCGGGTGGGCTGCGCATCGGCGCACTGGTACGGAACACCGACCTGGCGGCTCACGAGCGCGTGCGTCGTGATTACGCGGTACTCTCCCGCGCCCTGCTCGCTGGCGCATCTGGTCAGTTACGTAATCAGGCAACCACCGCAGGTAATCTGCTCCAGCGCACGCGCTGCCCCTATTTTTACGACACCAATCAGCCCTGCAATAAGCGCCTGCCCGGGAGCGGCTGCGCGGCGCTTGAAGGCTTTAGCCGTCAGCACGCGGTGGTAGGCGTAAGTGAAGCCTGCATAGCCACCCATCCGAGCGATATGGCGGTCGCAATGCGGTTGCTGGATGCGGTGGTGGAAACCATCACGCCGGAGGGAAAGACTCGCAGTATCACACTGGCTGATTTTTATCACCCACCGGGGAAAACGCCGCACATTGAAACCGCCCTGCTTCCCGGTGAGCTTATCGTTGCGGTGACGTTACCTCCACCGCTCGGCGGAAAACATATCTACCGTAAGGTGCGCGATCGCGCCTCCTACGCCTTTGCCCTGGTATCGGTCGCGGCGATTATTCACCCTGACGGCAGCGGGCGCGTCGCGCTGGGCGGAGTAGCACATAAGCCCTGGCGCATTGAGGCTGCGGATGCTCAGCTATCCCAGGGGGCGCAGGCCGTATATGACACGCTGTTCGCCAGCGCCCATCCCACCGCTGAAAACACCTTTAAACTCCTGTTGGCGAAGCGAACGCTTGCCTCCGTACTGGCTGAAGCGAGGGCACAGGCATGAAATTTGATAAACCCGCAGGGGAAAACACGATCGATCAGCTGAAGGTTGTCGGTCGTCCCCATGACCGCATCGACGGACCGCTGAAAACTACCGGCACGGCACGCTACGCCTACGAATGGCATGAAGAAGCCCCCAACGCCGCCTATGGCTATATCGTCGGTTCCGCCATTGCCAAAGGACGCCTCACCGCCCTTGATACGGACGCCGCGCAAAAAGCGCCGGGCGTACTGGCTGTCATTACCGCCAGTAACGCCGGGGCACTCGGCAAAGGCGACAAAAACACCGCCAGACTGTTAGGCGGCCCCACTATTGAGCACTATCATCAGGCCATTGCGCTGGTAGTGGCCGAGACCTTCGAACAGGCGCGAGCGGCGGCCTCGCTGGTGCAGGCACACTATCGCCGTAATAAAGGAGCTTACTCCCTGGCGGACGAAAAACAGGCCGTCAATCAGCCGCCGGAAGACACGCCCGACAAAAACGTCGGTGACTTTGACGGGGCTTTCACCTCCGCTGCGGTGAAGATTGATGATACCTACACGACCCCGGACCAGAGCCATATGGCGATGGAGCCGCATGCCTCGATGGCCGTCTGGGATGGAAATAAGCTTACCCTCTGGACCTCAAATCAGATGATTGACTGGTGCCGCACCGATCTGGCAAAAACGCTGAAAGTTCCCGTGGAGAATGTG
>NZ_CAOLGM010000169.1:0-7770 GCF_948475835.1 uncultured Escherichia sp.
CCTATTAATGAAATAATTCAATATCGAAAAAAAATGGTTGTCTTGTATCTTTAGGTGAAAGTTGATACTCATCGACTGTGGGCCATAATATACATAATTGATGATCATTCCACCTAATTCCTCTGTCACTTTCCGGATGATAATAATTTGTAGTTTTATAAACAAACTCAGCCGTCTCACTCAGCACCAAAAAACCATGTGCAAATCCTTCAGGGATCCACAACTGGCGCTTATTCTCAGCAGATAAATTCACCCCAACCCATTTGCCAAAAGTTGGTGACGATTTACGAATATCAACTGCTACATCAAAAACTTCACCGACCACACAACGAACTAATTTACCTTGAGCATAAGGTTCCAGCTGATAGTGCAGTCCGCGTAACACACCCTTAGTTGATTTAGAATGATTATCCTGAACAAATTCAACCTTCCGCCCTACAGCCTCTTCGAAAACTTTCTGATTAAAGCTTTCCATAAAAAAACCACGTTCATCACCAAAAACTTTCGGCTCGAAAATTAATACATCTGGAATGTCTGTTTTAATTACGCTCATTTTATTAATAACCTTTAATCATTTTCAGCAGATACTGACCATAAGCATTTTTTTTCAGCGGTTCAGCTAATACTTTCACCTTCTCAGCATCAATAAACCCTTTACGGTAAGCAATTTCTTCCGGGCAGGAAACTTTCAACCCTTGACGCTCTTCAATTGTTGCAATAAAGTTGCTTGCCTCAATCAGGCTCTGATGTGTCCCCGTGTCTAACCACGCATAACCACGCCCCATCATAGCAACAGATAAACGCCCTTGTTCCATATAGATACGGTTAATATCGGTAATTTCCAGTTCACCGCGGGCAGAAGGCTTAAGGTTTTTCGCCATTTCGACAACGTCGTTATCATAGAAATAAAGCCCGGTTACCGCATAATTACTTTTTGGTTGTAGCGGTTTTTCTTCCAGACTGATTGCCGTACCGTTTTTATCAAACTCAACGACACCGTAGCGTTCAGGATCATTTACGTGATAAGCAAATACTGTTGCACCACTTTCTTTGTTAACAGCTACGTCCATTAACTTCGGCAGATCGTGGCCGTAGAAGATATTATCACCAAGAACCAAAGCACAATCATCACCACCGATAAACTCTTCACCGATAATAAACGCCTGCGCAAGCCCATCTGGAGTCGGTTGCACTTTGTACTGAAGATTTAGCCCCCACTGGCTACCGTCACCCAGCAGTTGTTGAAAACGAGGAGTATCCTGTGGCGTACTGATAATCAGAATATCGCGAATACCCGCTAACATCAGTGTAGACAACGGGTAATAGATCATCGGTTTATCATAAATCGGTAACAGCTGCTTACTGACAGCCATAGTTACAGGATAAAGGCGAGTACCAGAACCACCCGCTAAAATAATACCTTTACGCGTTTTCATTTCATCATTCCTTTTTATTCATCTTGCTCCACAATCACGAACAAGATGCAAAAACTATTAAATTGCTGTAGTAGTAAATAATTCGTTGAGCATGCGTTTCACGCCAACCTGCCAGTCAGGCAAGACAAGCGCAAAGTTCTGCTGAAATTTTACTGTATTAAGACGAGAGTTATGTGGACGACGAGCTGGTGTAGGATAAGCTGTTGTTGGTACCGCGTTGAGCTTGTTGAGTGCAAGGGGAATGCCTGCTTCGCGCGCCTCTTCAAAAACCAGCGCAGCATAATCGTACCAGGTTGTGGTACCACTGGCTACCAGATGGTACAAGCCTGCGACTTCTGGTTTATTCAGTGCCACACGAATGGCATGTGCCGTACAATCAGCCAGCAACTCTGCGCCCGTTGGCGCACCAAACTGATCATTAATAACCGCTAATTCTTCGCGCTCTTTTGCCAGACGTAACATTGTCTTGGCAAAATTGTTTCCTTTACCTGCATATACCCAGCTGGTCCGGAAAATAAGATGTTTCGCGCAATGTTCCTGTAACGCTTTTTCTCCGGCTAACTTGGTTTCACCGTAAACATTTAGCGGTGCGGTTGCATCCGTCTCCAGCCATGGCGTGTCGCAATTTCCAGGGAATACGTAGTCAGTTGAGTAATGAATTACCCAAGCCCCAACTTCGTTAGCCGCTTTTGCAATCGCTTCAACACTTGTCGCATTGAGTAATTGTGCAAATTCGGGTTCTGACTCAGCCTTATCTACCGCGGTATGAGCAGCAGCATTAACAATAACGTCAGGACGAATTTTTTTGACGGTTTCAGCCACACCTTCTGGGTTACTAAAATCACCACAATAATCAGTAGAGTGAACATCAAGAGCAATCAAATTACCCAAAGGTGCCAGCGCACGCTGTAGTTCCCAACCTACCTGCCCTGTTTTGCCGAAAAGGAGGATATTCATTACTGGCGGCCCTCATAGTTCTGTTCAATCCACGATTGATAGGCACCACTTTTCACATTATCAACCCATTTTGTATTGGACAGGTACCATTCCACTGTCTTCCGAATCCCGCTCTCAAACGTTTCCTGTGGTTTCCATCCCAATTCGCGACCAATCTTCTCAGCATCAATCGCATAACGTCGATCGTGTCCCGGACGATCGGCAACATAAGTAATTTGCTCGCGGTAAGATTTCTCTTTCGGGACAATCTCATCCAACAAATCACAAATAGTGAGCACTACATCGATGTTTTTCTTTTCGTTGTGTCCACCAATGTTATAAGTTTCACCCGCTTTACCTTCGGTTACGACGGTATATAACGCACGCGCATGATCTTCAACATACAGCCAGTCACGAATTTGATCCCCTTTGCCATAAATAGGTAATGCCTTACCTTCCAGAGCATTAAGAATTACTAGTGGAATCAATTTTTCCGGAAAGTGATAAGGACCGTAGTTATTCGAACAGTTAGTCACAATGGTCGGTAAACCATAGGTACGTTTCCACGCACGGACTAAATGATCGCTGGATGCTTTTGATGCGGAATAAGGACTACTAGGCGCGTAAGCTGTCGTCTCAGTAAAGAGGGGTAATTGTTCTTTATTATTTACTTCGTCAGGATGAGGCAAATCACCATAGACTTCGTCAGTAGAAATATGATGAAAACGGAAGCTATTTTTCTTGTCGCCATCAAGAGCAGACCAGTAATTGCGAGCCGCTTCCAAAAGGACATAAGTACCAACAATATTGGTTTCAATAAATGCCGCAGGGCCTGTAATTGAACGATCCACATGGCTTTCAGCAGCCAGGTGCATCACTGCATCCGGCTGATGCTGAGCAAAAATCCGCGCCATTGCAGCAGCATCGCAAATATCCGCATGTTCAAAAACATAGCGTTTAGAGTCAGAAACATCTGCAAGTGATTCCAGGTTTCCGGCGTACGTTAATTTATCGACATTAACAACACTATCCTGCGTATTATTTATAATGTGACGAACTACAGCAGAACCAATAAATCCTGCGCCACCAGTAACAAGTATCTTCACTTTATTATTCCATATTACTTCAGAGCATGCTGTGAAATAAGCGGCTCTCAGTTTGATTAATAGAGGTATTAATGCACGCTACCGCCCCTGGCTTTACAGCTACCAGAGCACTGCATACATGTCCACGATGTGACGAGCGTTACCCACTCGCGCTAAACCCGAAAAATTCAAACGCTAATTGTCTTACCAATCCGCTCTGGAAACAAGGAAAATCCTGGAAAACTTTGACTAAAATCCTATTGCTAACTCGTTGTTATTCTGATTGTTTATATAAAACAACGGCAGGAAAATTCGCAACAAATTACTTTCGCCACGAATCTTCACTGCCGTAATAATTTTCTTATCAACCGTTACATTCGGTCAGATTTTCATTATTCGCTTAACAGCTTCTCAATCCCTTTACGGAACTTCGCCCCTTCTTTCAGGTTGCGCAGCCCATACTTCACAAACGCCTGCATATAGCCCATTTTTTTACCGCAGTCGTAGCTGTCACCTGTCATCAGCATGGCATCAACGGACTGTTTTTTCGCCAGTTCGGCAATAGCATCAGTTAGTTGGATACGTCCCCATGCACCTGGCTGAGTACGTTCCAGTTCCGGCCAAATATCGGCAGAAAGCACATAGCGACCAACGGCCATGATGTCTGAGTCCAGCGTCTGCGGCTGATCCGGTTTTTCGATAAATTCAACAATGCGGCTGACTTTACCTTCACGATCCAGTGGTTCTTTGGTCTGAATAACGGAGTATTCAGAGAGGTCACCCGGCATACGTTTTGCCAGCACCTGGCTACGGCCCGTTTCATTGAAACGCGCAATCATGGCAGCAAGGTTGTAGCGCAGCGGGTCGGCGCTGGCGTCGTCGATCACAACGTCTGGCAGCACCACGACAAATGGGTTGTCACCAATGGCGGGTCGTGCACACAAAATGGAGTGGCCTAAACCTAAGGGTTCGCCCTGACGCACGTTCATAATGGTCACGCCCGGCGGGCAAATGGACTGTACTTCCGCCAGTAGTTGACGCTTTACGCGCTGCTCAAGGAGAGATTCTAATTCATAAGAGGTGTCGAAGTGGTTTTCGACCGCGTTCTTGGACGCATGAGTTACCAGGAGGATTTCTTTGATCCCTGCAGCCACAATCTCGTCAACAATGTACTGAATCATTGGCTTGTCGACGATCGGTAGCATCTCTTTGGGAATCGCCTTAGTGGCAGGCAACATATGCATCCCAAGACCCGCTACAGGAATAACTGCTTTTAAATTCGTCATTATTTCATCCACCTGTAAAATGGTTGCTGAATTATAGCTTGTTCGATTTTTTTCGCCAGCATCAATTACCCTGAATTGATTACTGAATTACTTGTGATGTTACGCCGCTTCGTTGTGGATTGCAGTAGCATTGTTCCTAAGTATGGCTCCATTTTTCCAGGAATGGTCGCAAATCTACTCCCTCCGTTCTGGCAATCTAAAGTTAATCTTTTCCACATTAACAATATGGTGATTAATCCTGTCGATATCGACGGAGCTTTGTCCTCTTTCATTCACCGCATGAACATTTGCAAGAGACAGGAGTGTTTCTTTTTTCGCCATAAAGACGCCGCGAACGTCTTTGCGCATGTCGAAGTTCATGCTCAATGCGGGTCCAAGAGAGGATTCCTGCATCACATTAATATTACGCATAAAAAGATGTTGCGGTTTGTTGTGTAACTCCAGCGACGCACGCTTCATCTCAATGTTAGTCAGCGCCACAAAGGAGACAGCATTCCCGGCGGAGATTTGGATGCCGCGCAATTTATAAACAAGATGGGTGTTATCCAGTTGAATATTATTCACTCGGAAATTTTGCGGTATCGAGAGATATTTGCCTTTAATTACCCCATAGCCGATTAACATCCCGGCGCTATTAATCATTTCAATATTATCAATCACGAAATTGTCACAACCGTAAATAGCAACTGTCGCGTTATCAATGCCTGCTTTCTTACTGAAATCCGGCGTGATATTGCGAGCTTTGATATTACGAATAACAAAATGTTTGCCATTTTCAACATGGATCAACTGCCGACAATCCGATCCCGTGATATTCGCCACGACAAAGTTTTTCACTGCCTGGTCTTCCGGGTAGTTATTATCGTAGGTACTCCCCGCAAGGCCTATGCCGATGCCCCAGTTGATTTTGCCATTAGTACAGTTGATGCGCTCGATGACATGGTCGGAGATCAAAATATCACTGTCGTTAATTGCCACGTTCCATTCAATGGCGTCGCCTTGTAAGTCGCTGAACTTACAGTTGGTGATGTTGGCACCGATAATCTGGTTATGAAATCCCTGGCGTAAGATGGCGTAATTAGCGTGGCTAACGGTCAGGTTATCGATGGTCAGGTTGCGCATGACCCGTTTGTTTTTGCCGCCGATATAAATCTGCGTTACCGGACCAAAGCCGCTCATAGTCAGCCCTTTGATGGTGCAGTCAGAGCCGCGCACATCCAGGGTGATGTTATGCATACTGCCGCCCTCCCCCCCTGTCACCTGGCTGCCGTCCTGTAAGACAAATCGCCCTCTGCCGTTGCCGCGCAGGCTTCCAAGGATGTGTAACGTTTTACCTGCAGGAATGAAGATGCCGGTGTTGATATTGTCGCAAACCAATCCGGCAGGCACGACGACCGTTTGCCCTTCGCCGAAGGCTTGTTTAAATGAGGCGATCCAGTCGTGAGGGTTGTAGTCGTTAATGTTAACGCTTTGTCGGGCAGGAAGTGCACGGGCGAAAGGTGTATGGAGGAAGGCAAGCGCGGAGCTTGCCGTCAGGAAGGTGCGTCGGGAGAGTTTTTTAAATGGCATACGTTCTCCTCTATAAAGCCTGCAGCAAGCTGGCGAGTTCTCGATTAATCACCTGCTGGTTAAAATCGTGTTCGACTTTTTCGCGTGCACGTTTGACGACCGGAGCCAGTTCGTCGGTGTCCAGTTGGCTAAATGCCGCCAGGCGTTGCGCCAGTGCGCGAGCATCGTTCTCAGGCACCAGCCAGCCGGATTTATCGGCCTCCACCAGTTCCGGTATTCCGCTATGTAGAGTAGAAACAACCGGAATGCCGACCGCCATCGCTTCCATCAGCGCCACCGGAATGCCTTCCATATCGCCGTCCGCACCTGTAACCGATGGCAAGAGGAAGACATCCGCATCGTCGAGCATCGCTTTCACTTCATGGCTCGGTTTAAAGCCCGGCATCTCCACCACATCTTCCAGTTGATATTGTTCGATGAGCGTGCGCAGGCGTCGTTCCCACGGGCCAATGCCGAGGATGCGATAGCGAAATGCCACGCCCTGCTCTTTCAACTGACGGCAGGCTTCGATCGCCACATGCAGGCCTTTTTTCTCGGTTAAGCGTGCGACGGAAATGATTTCCAGCGGCGTTGCGGGCGGTTTCACCGGACGCGGGCTAAAACGCGTCATGTCCACGCCCATACGCGATACGGCAATTTTTTCCCTCGGGCAGCCCATTTTTTGCAGCCTTCCGGCCCACAAATCGCTTATCGGTAACATCAGGTCGCCACGGCGAAACAGTTGTTGATATTCGGGAGTGTAGTGGTTGAGCACTTCCCGACTGGAGATATCAATACCGTGGAAGATAGTGGCAATTTTGCCGCGAATGACACCCAGTTCGCGTAGTTTTGCTGCGGTTACCCCCGCAGGGCCAAAATGAGCGATAAAGACATCGGCATAAAATGGTGTTGCGACCTGGCCGCAAATGGCAGACAAAATCAGGTTCCGCGACTCGGCACCATAGCGTTTGAGGTTGAGCGCCTGCCAGGTATTTTTACGATGAATGCCGCGCAAGGTCTGACTGGCTCGGTGGCGCAGTTTCGCCACTTTGCCCGTAGGTTCGTCCTGTAACCAGCGGGTTCTGGCGGCAAGGTTGTATTTCGTCCATGCCGCGTGGGTGTTTTGTGTGTCGCCTTTTTGCAGCGCGACAATCTCCACCTCAAAGCCCATATCAATAAACGCAGTGATTTGGTTGAGGACGAAGGTTTCCGACGACAGCGGAAATTTCAATAAGAAGAAGCCGACCTTCATTTCACCTCCCCGATGCGTTCCAGTACGGACTGCACCATCTGCATTCCTGTCTGACGCTCACGACTGACGGCTTCACTAAGTCGCGCATTCAGCGCCGGAAGCTGGCCTAAGGTATCCGCAACCATCGCTTGCAGGCTGCCGTCTAATAAATGACGAATATCAATTGCCATCTCTGGTAGCCCCAGTTGTTGCATAATCCCGGCGGATTTATGTTCATAGTTGATGGC
>NZ_CAOLGM010000170.1:0-7558 GCF_948475835.1 uncultured Escherichia sp.
CAGAGTCAACCCTGAATTTCAGGATTTTTTCTCTTCAACCGAACCGGCTGTTTGTGTGAAGTGATTCACATCCGCCGTGTCGATGGAGGCGCATTATAGGGAGTCGGCTCAGGAAGACAAGCGGAAAAATGCATTTTTATTTCAACCGCTCATCTTTTAATCATTGCGCCGGTTTTTGCTGCTTTTTTATCGCTTGCGGCAGGTCTGCCAGGCTATTTAACACCCAATCTGCCGCGTTTTCTGCTTCAGGTGTAATAGGTTTACCCGTACGCACCAGCACTTTTGTTCCCACGTTCGCCGCAACCGCTGCCTGCATATCTTCTAATTTATCGCCCACCATATAAGAAGCGGCCATATCAATATGCAAATAATCGCGTGCTGACAAAAGCATCCCCGGATGTGGTTTGCGGCAATCGCAGACCTGGCGAAACTCTTCAACACTACCCTGCGGATGATGCGGGCAATAATAGATACCATCCAGATCGACATCTCGGTCCGCCAGCGACCAGTCCATCCACTCGGTCAGCGTTTCAAACTGTGCTTCGGTAAATTTACCGCGAGCAATGCCAGACTGGTTGGTTACTACCACCAGCGCAAAGCCCATTTTTTTTAGCTCGCGCATGGCGTCAATAACACCGTCGATAAATTCAAAGTTGTCGATCTCATGGACATAGCCGTGATCGACATTAATGGTGCCATCACGGTCAAGAAAAATTGCGGGTACGCTCTTCGCCACCTTTTATAGCTCCTTAATAAGGCATGGGACGCTAGTATCGCATGTTTCGACCTGCAAGAAAGTGCTCTTCGCATAAACCTGATTGATTTAGACGTCTGGATGCCTTAACATCCATTTCATTGACGGCGTTGCCCGTTTCAGGCATTCGAGATGCCACGACTAACTTAATGACGATAATAAATAATCAATGATAAAACTTTCGAATATCACCAAAGTGTTCCACCAGGGCACCCGCACCATCCAGGCGTTGAACAACGTCAGCCTGCATGTGCCAGCTGGACAAATTTATGGCGTTATCGGTGCCTCAGGCGCGGGTAAGAGTACGCTTATACGTTGTGTAAACCTGCTGGAGCGCCCAACCGAGGGTAGCGTGCTGGTCGATGGCCAGGAACTGACCACGCTGTCAGAATCCGAGTTGACCAAAGCTCGCCGCCAGATTGGTATGATTTTCCAGCATTTTAACCTGCTCTCTTCGCGTACTGTTTTTGGCAACGTGGCTCTGCCGCTGGAGCTGGACAACACACCGAAAGACGAGATCAAACGTCGCGTGACGGAATTGCTGTCATTGGTTGGTCTTGGCGATAAGCATGATAGCTACCCGTCGAATCTTTCCGGTGGGCAGAAACAACGTGTGGCGATTGCCCGTGCATTAGCCAGCAATCCCAAAGTATTGCTGTGTGATGAAGCCACCAGCGCGCTGGACCCGGCAACGACACGTTCTATTCTCGAACTGCTGAAAGACATTAACCGCCGTCTGGGTTTGACGATTCTGTTGATCACCCACGAAATGGACGTTGTGAAGCGTATTTGTGATTGCGTGGCGGTCATCAGCAATGGCGAACTGATCGAGCAGGACACGGTAAGTGAAGTGTTCTCGCATCCGAAAACGCCGCTGGCGCAGAAGTTTATTCAGTCGACCCTGCATCTGGATATCCCGGAAGATTACCAGGAACGTCTGCAAGCGGAGCCATTTACTGACTGCGTGCCGATGTTGCGCCTGGAGTTTACCGGTCAATCGGTCGATGCCCCGCTGCTTTCTGAAACCGCGCGTCGTTTCAACGTCAACAACAACATTATTAGCGCGCAGATGGATTACGCCGGTGGCGTTAAGTTCGGCATCATGCTGACTGAAATGCACGGCACACAACAAGATACGCAAGCCGCCATTGCCTGGCTGCAGGAACACCATGTAAAAGTAGAGGTACTGGGTTATGTCTGAGCCGATGATGTGGTTGCTGGTTCGTGGCGTATGGGAAACGCTGGCAATGACCTTCGTATCCGGATTTTTTGGCTTTGTGATTGGTCTGCCGGTCGGCGTCCTGCTTTATGTTACGCGCCCGGGGCAAATTATTGCTAACGCGAAGCTGTATCGTACCGTTTCTGCGATTGTGAACATTTTCCGTTCCATCCCGTTCATTATCTTGCTGGTATGGATGATTCCGTTTACCCGCGTTATTGTCGGTACATCGATTGGTTTGCAGGCAGCGATTGTTCCGTTAACCGTTGGTGCAGCACCGTTTATTGCCCGTATGGTCGAGAACGCTCTGCTGGAGATCCCAACCGGGTTAATTGAAGCTTCCCGTGCAATGGGTGCCACGCCGATGCAGATCGTCCGTAAAGTGCTGTTACCGGAAGCATTGCCGGGTCTGGTGAATGCGGCAACTATCACCCTGATTACCCTGGTCGGTTATTCCGCGATGGGTGGTGCAGTCGGTGCCGGTGGTTTAGGTCAGATTGGCTATCAGTATGGCTACATCGGCTATAACGCGACGGTGATGAATACGGTACTGGTATTGCTGGTCATTCTGGTTTATTTAATTCAGTTCGCAGGCGACCGCATCGTCCGGGCTGTCACTCGCAAGTAACGTTCAACACAACATAAATAATTGAAGAAGGAATAAGGTATGGCGTTCAAATTCAAAACCTTTGCGGCAGTGGGAGCCCTGATTGGATCACTGGCACTGGTAGGCTGCGGTCAGGATGAAAAAGATCCAAACCACATTAAAGTCGGCGTGATTGTTGGTGCCGAACAGCAGGTAGCAGAAGTCGCGCAGAAAGTTGCGAAAGACAAATATGGCCTGGACGTTGAGCTGGTAACCTTCAACGACTATGTTCTGCCAAACGAAGCATTGAGCAAAGGCGATATCGACGCCAACGCCTTCCAGCATAAACCGTACCTTGATCAGCAACTGAAAGATCGTGGCTACAAACTGGTCGCAGTAGGCAACACTTTTGTTTATCCGATTGCTGGTTACTCCAAGAAAATCAAATCACTGGATGAACTGCAGGATGGTTCGCAGGTTGCCGTGCCAAACGATCCAACTAATCTTGGTCGTTCACTGCTGCTGCTGCAAAAAGTGGGCTTGATCAAACTGAAAGATGGCGTTGGCCTGCTGCCGACCGTTCTTGATGTTGTTGAGAACCCAAAAAATCTGAAAATTGTTGAGCTGGAAGCACCGCAGCTGCCTCGATCTCTGGACGACGCGCAAATCGCTCTGGCAGTTATCAATACCACCTATGCCAGCCAGATTGGCCTGACTCCAGCGAAAGACGGTATCTTTGTCGAAGATAAAGACTCCCCGTACGTAAACCTGATCGTAACGCGTGAAGATAACAAAGACGCCGAGAACGTGAAGAAATTCGTCCAGGCTTATCAGTCTGATGAAGTTTACGAAGCAGCAAACAAAGTGTTTAACGGCGGCGCTGTTAAAGGCTGGTAATTTTTAGGCTGTTTCCACAATTTGTAATATCATTCAGGACGGGCGCTTGCCCGTCTTGTCATTTTTACAAGCTCCTGATTCAATATTGACGTTTTGATCATACATTGAGGAAATACTATGCGTGCTTTACCGATCTGTTTAGTAGCACTCATGCTAAGCGGCTGTTCCATGTTAAGCAGATCCCCTGTCGAACCCGTTCAAAGCACTGCACCCCAGCCGAAAGCGGAGCCTGCAAAACCGAAAGCGCCGCGCGCCACGCCGGTCCGAATTTATACCAATGCAGAAGAATTAGTCGGCAAACCGTTCCGCGATCTCGGTGAAGTCAGTGGCGACTCTTGCCAGGCCTCTAATCAGGACTCTCCGCCGAGCATTCCAACCGCGCGTAAGCGGATGCAAATCAACGCCTCGAAAATGAAGGCCAATGCGGTATTACTGCATAGCTGCGAAGTCACCAGCGGTACGCCAGGCTGCTATCGTCAGGCTGTATGTATCGGCTCTGCGCTTAACATTACGGCGAAATGAGCAGTTTCCAGTTCGAGCAAATAGGCGTTATTCGCTCGCCCTATAAAGAAAAATTCGCCGTTCCGCGCCAGCCAGGTCTGGTAAAAAGCGCCAACGGCGAACTGCATCTCATTGCTCCCTACAACCAGGCCGACGCCGTTCGCGGCCTGGAAGCGTTCAGCCATTTATGGATCCTTTTCGTCTTTCATCAAACGATGGAAGGCGGCTGGCGTCCGACTGTGCGTCCACCGCGCCTCGGCGGTAACGCCAGAATGGGGGTTTTCGCAACACGCTCTACTTTCCGCCCTAACCCAATTGGTATGTCGCTGGTAGAGCTGAAAGAGGTTGTTTGCCATAAAGACAGCGTGATTCTGAAGCTCGGCAGTCTGGATCTGGTCGATGGTACGCCGGTAGTGGATATCAAACCGTATCTCCCCTTTGCCGAATCGCTTCCCGATGCCAGTGCCAGCTATGCGCAAAGTGCGCCAGCGGCAGAGATGGCGGTGAGTTTTACCGCAGAGGTCGAAAAGCAGCTTTTGACGCTGGAGAAGCGTTATCCGCAGTTAACGCTGTTTATCCGCGAAGTACTGGCGCAGGACCCACGCCCGGCCTATCGTAAAGGTGAGGAAACGGGCAAAACCTATGCCGTCTGGCTACATGATTTTAACGTTCGCTGGCGCGTCACCGACGCAGGTTTTGAAGTCTTTGCGCTGGAACCGCGTTAAATTCACGCCCTTCTCTTTTGACATTTCTTTTGCACTGGTAAACTAAATCACTTTTTTTGTCCCAGGCTCGCCTTGAGCCTGTTCTACCTTCCAACTGGAACCGTAACAACATGCGTACTAGCCAATACCTGCTCTCCACTCTCAAGGAGACACCTGCCGACGCCGAGGTGATCAGCCATCAGCTGATGCTGCGCGCCGGGATGATCCGCAAGCTGGCCTCCGGGTTATATACCTGGCTGCCGACCGGCGTGCGCGTTCTGAAAAAAGTCGAAAACATCGTGCGTGAAGAGATGAACAACGCCGGTGCGATCGAGGTGTCGATGCCGGTGGTTCAGCCAGCTGATTTGTGGCAAGAGAGTGGTCGTTGGGAACAGTACGGTCCGGAACTGCTGCGTTTTGTTGACCGTGGCGAGCGTCCGTTCGTACTCGGCCCAACTCATGAAGAAGTTATCACTGACCTGATTCGTAACGAGCTTAGCTCTTACAAACAGCTGCCGCTGAACTTCTATCAGATCCAGACCAAGTTCCGCGACGAAGTGCGTCCGCGTTTCGGCGTCATGCGTTCCCGCGAATTCCTGATGAAAGATGCTTACTCTTTCCATACTTCTCAGGAATCCCTGCAGGAAACCTACGATGCAATGTATGCGGCCTACAGCAAAATCTTCAGCCGCATGGGGCTGGATTTCCGCGCCGTACAAGCCGACACCGGTTCTATCGGCGGCAGCGCCTCTCACGAATTCCAGGTGCTGGCGCAGAGCGGTGAAGACGATGTGGTCTTCTCCGACACCTCTGACTATGCAGCGAACATTGAACTGGCAGAAGCTATCGCGCCGAAAGAACCGCGCGCTGCTGCTACCCAGGAAATGACGCTGGTTGATACGCCGAACGCGAAAACCATCGCGGAACTGGTTGAACAGTTCAATCTGCCGATTGAGAAAACGGTTAAGACTCTGCTGGTTAAAGCGGTTGAAGGCAGTAGCTTCCCGCTGGTTGCGCTGCTGGTGCGCGGTGATCACGAGCTGAACGAAGTTAAAGCAGAAAAACTGCCGCAGGTTGCAAGCCCGCTGACTTTCGCGACCGAAGAAGAAATTCGTGCCGTGGTTAAAGCCGGTCCGGGTTCACTGGGTCCGGTAAACATGCCGATTCCGGTGGTGATTGACCGTACCGTTGCGGCGATGAGTGATTTCGCTGCTGGTGCTAACATCGATGGTAAACACTACTTCGGCATCAACTGGGATCGCGATGTCGCTACCCCGGAAGTTGCAGATATCCGTAACGTGGTGGCTGGCGATCCAAGCCCGGATGGCCAGGGTACGCTGCTGATCAAACGTGGTATCGAAGTTGGTCACATCTTCCAGCTGGGTACCAAGTACTCCGAAGCACTGAAAGCCTCCGTACAGGGTGAAGATGGCCGTAACCAAATCCTGACGATGGGTTGCTACGGTATCGGGGTAACGCGTGTGGTAGCTGCGGCGATTGAGCAGAACTACGACGAACGAGGCATCGTATGGCCTGACGCTATCGCGCCGTTCCAGGTGGCGATTCTGCCGATGAACATGCACAAATCCTTCCGCGTACAAGAGCTTGCTGAGAAACTGTACAGCGAACTGCGTGCACAAGGTATCGAAGTGCTGCTGGATGACCGCAAAGAGCGTCCGGGCGTGATGTTTGCTGATATGGAACTGATCGGTATTCCGCACACTATTGTGCTGGGCGACCGTAACCTCGACAACGACGATATCGAATATAAATATCGTCGCAACGGCGAGAAACAGTTAATTAAGACTGGTGACATCGTCGAATATCTGGTGAAACAGATTAAAGGCTGATGCCAGAAAGGGTCCTGAATTTCAGGGCCCTTTTTTTACATGGATTGTATAAAATGGATAAACCAAAGGCGTACTGCCGCCTGTTTCTCCCCAGCTTTCTTTTACTTTCGGCTTGTACCGTTGATATCAGCCAGCCAGACCCATCAGCCACAGCAGTAGATGCCGAGGCAAAAACATGGGCTGTCAAATTCCAGCATCAAAGCTCTTTCACCGAACAATCAATAAAAGAAATAACGGCACCTGATCTCAAACCCGGCGATTTGCTGTTCTCCTCAAGCCTTGGGGTAACCTCATTTGGAATCCGCGTCTTCAGCACTTCCTCTGTGAGTCACGTTGCAATCTTTCTGGGTGATAATAACGTTGCAGAAGCGACAGGCGCTGGCGTCCAGATTGTTTCCCTTAAAAAAGCGATGAAGCATAGTGATAAGCTTTTCGTCTTACGAGTCCCGGATCTTACCCCGCAACAAGCCACAGATATCACCGCGTTTGCCAATAAAATCAAAGATAGCGGTTATAACTATCGCGGCATTGTCGAATTTATTCCCTTTATGGTGACTCGCCAGATGTGCTCACTGAATCCGTTCTCCGAGGATTTTCGCCAAAGTGCGTCAGCGGCCTGGCGAAAGCGCAGTTAAGCAGTGTGGGCGAAGGAGACAAAAAGTCGTGGTTTTGTTCGGAATTTGTCACGGATGCCTTTGCCAAAGCCGGGCATCCACTTACACTGGCGCAATCGGGCTGGATTAGCCCTGCCGATCTGATGCATATGCGTATTGGTGATGTCTCTGCGTTTAAGCCAGAAACGCAGTTACAGTATGTTGGGCACCTGAAGCCTGGGATTTATATCAAGGCGGGTCGCTTTGTTGGGCTGACTCAGTGATAAAGCCAGCCTCGTGCACAAAATGCCGGATGCGGCGTAAACGCCTTATCCGGCCTACAAAATCGTGCTAATTCAAAATGTTGCATTATATGCTGTAGATACTGTTATGGCCTGCAAGTTTTTTCCTGGTCCGGTTTCCCGGATTGCAGGCATGCCAGACACAGCGCCGT
>NZ_CAOLGM010000171.1:0-7511 GCF_948475835.1 uncultured Escherichia sp.
GTCACATGGTGAATGAGTAAAAAACGCCCGCGTGCCAGCGTGTTTTCTGCGATTGAGGCCAGTACAAAAATCAGCAAAACCTTGAGCAGCGTAACGACAAGTGAAGTCAGCAGGCAGGCGAGAGAAAGTTCTTACGCGCGCCCAAAGGGCAGAAACAGGGCCACAAACAGTGCTGCCATCACGACCTGTTTCAGCCCCAGCCCCCATTTCGCTAGCGCCAGCCCGGCACCGGAATATTCGGTCAGCGGGCCTTCCTGTAATTCCTGTTCTGCTTCAGCAACATCAAAGGGAATTTTTCCCATCTCAATGAAGCAGGCAAAACCACAGGCCAGTAACGCCAGTACGGTGGTTAGCGGCGAGTTCCAGCCCGTTGCCAGCGTATTGCTGATCATCTCGATATGCGTGGAACCTGCTATCAGCGCCAATACCAGCAGTGAGAGAATGAGCATGGGTTCGACCAGAATGCCGAGCGTCAACTCGCGACTGGCACCGACTCCCGCAAACGGGCTTCCGGTATCCAGCCCGGAAAGAGCAAAGAAAAAACGAAACAGGGCAAGAAGATAGATAAGGGTGATCAGATCGCCGCCGCCCGCAAAAGGGGAAACGGTAATAAAAAGTGGTAGGGCCATCGCCAGCACCAGCATGCTGCTGATTAATACCCACGGCATCAGGCGGAACATCAGACCTGAAGATATAGGCGCAACTTCCTGGCGTTTAAACAGTTTGTGGATATCGCGATAATCCTGCCAGATCCCCGGCCCGCGGCGGGAGTGCATACGCGCGCGTATCTGCCGGGAAATACCCGTAAAAAGCGGGGTTAGCATCAGCAGAATCACGGCCTGTGCTAACGCAAAAATGACCAGATATCCGTCGTAAAGAGTTTGTCTCATGGTGATTTCCTTAGACGGCAATAGCGATTAGCAGCACAACCAGTGCGGCGACCACATACAGGCAATAGAGACGAAAGTCGCCGCTTTGCAGATGCTGTATTTCTTTGGCCAGCCGTTGGGTGGCGCTCACGATGGGGCGGATCACCCGCTCATCCCAGAAGGGTTCTGTGCTCTGAGCCCTGGCGGTGACGTGCGCAAAACCTTTATTTAGCCTCAGCGTAGGGTCGAGCTGTTGTCGTAGACGAAATAACGCAGAGAAGACCACACGCAGCGGCTGCATCACGCCATTGCCTGACGGGGCCATCGCATTTTCCCAGCCGTAGCCGCATGCCCAGGCATCTCCTGTGCGACGAAACGCTGCGCGGCGCGAACGACACCACAGCCAGTAAAGGCCAGGCAGCAAAGGCATCGCCAGTAGTAACAGCAACAGTAATGAGGGGGTGACCTGTGTATGAAACGTGCCGGGTACAAGTGCTATTCCGCTGGCGACAGTGACGGGAGGGGTATTGGTAAACGCATGGGCAATATGCATTATCTTCGGTGCCAGCCAACTGGCACTAAGCGCAATTAATACGCAGAGTGCCGCGAGCAGTAGCATGGCGACGATCATCGTATTTGGCACTTCCTGTGCCTCTTCAGCGTGTGTACTGCGCGGCGCACCACAGAAAGTAATACCGTACATTTTTACGAAGCACATTACTGCCAGCCCACCAGTGACTGCCAGCATTACCATAGCAATAGGACCCGCAAGTTGTAGCGCTACGGCTTCCACACGACTTAGTGAGAACAGCGACTGCCAGGTGTACCATTCGCTGATAAAACCATTCAGCGGAGGAATGGCTGATATCGCGAGGCAACCAATCAGGCATGCTGCGGCTGTCCACGGCATCCGTTTCGCCAGTGCCCCCATTTTTTCCATGTCGTGGGTATGCAAACGCGAAATAATCGCGCCCGCGCCGAGAAATAGCAGCCCTTTGAACAGCGCATGGTTGAGCAGATGAAACAGTGCGCCGAGCAGTCCAACCACGGTGAGCAGCGGGTCGTGCAGTGACAGACCGACCATCGCCACACCGACTGCCAGCAAAATAATGCCGACGTTTTCGACGGTACTCCAGGCCAGCAGCCGTTTGATATCCTGTTCCGCCAGTGCATACAGCACGCCCAGGAGCGCGGAGATTGCGCCGATCGCCATCACCAGAGTGCCCCACCACAGAGGCAAACCCGTTTGCGCCAGCAGATCCATCGCTACTTTCAGGATGCCGAAAATACCGATTTTGACCATTACGCCAGACATCAACGCCGAAGCGTGCGATGGTGCGGCAGGGTGAGCGCGCGGCAACCAGCTGTGCAACGGCATCATCCCGGCTTTCGCGCCAAAACCGAAAAAGGCCAGCAGAAACACCGCCGACGCCAGCCCCGGAGAAAGTGAAAGCGTGCGAAACTGGCAAAATCGAGGCTGCCGCTTTCGCGCCCCATCAGCAAGAAGGCGATCATAATCAGCACCGATCCGGCGTGGGCGATAAAAAAGTAGAGCATGCCAGCGTTGATCGACGTTTTATCCTGCCTGGCAATGACCAGAAACCAGGAAGACAGCGACATCATTTCAAACAGCACGATGAACCAAAAAGCGTTGTCCATCACCAGCAGGGCAACCATCGATGCGATGAAAAGATTCATAAAGAAGCCCATCGCCGCCGCGCCTTTGCCCTCGTATTCGCGCATATAAGTCAATGAATAGAGCGAACAAACCACCACCAGCAAGGAGATAACCAGCACCATAAATGCCGAGAGGCTATCCATTCGCAGGGTTAAATCGGCAAAGTCAAAAGGGGTGGCAAAATGGGCGACTAAAGTTACACCAGCATGTAATTGCGTAATTCCGCTGATGATGCCAATCACGCCGCCCACCAGCGATGTGATGCCGGAAAGCTTAATAGCCAGTCTGTCCAGACCGAGTAAAAACAGCGAAGCCAGACTGGCAAACAGATAGAGGATCAGCGACCAGGTTAATAATTGCAGGGCATCCATTAGTGTTGCTCCTGAGTGAGGGAAAGGGGATCCTCCCCGCCATTGGCAAACCAGCTTGCGGCAAGGCGCTGTTTTTCTTTCATCTGACGTTGCAGGCTATCGTCGGTGATCAGCCGTAACGCCTGATTCGGGCAAGCGCGAACGCAGGCCGGACCTTCTGGCAAGAAATCACACAGGTCGCATTTCACCGCGACGGTCTGGACACCCGGTTCCCAGCGCAGCAACGCATGTTGGGGCAGCACGTTTTCTTCGCCGTCTTTGAGTGAGCCTTCAGCCTGAAAAACATATTGCGCATGGGCATTCACCGGACGGCTTCCTGAAGCGCTGATTGCGCCAAATGGGCAGACCACGGCGCAAAGCTTGCAGCCAATACAGAGGCTTTCGTTGAGTTGGATCGCATCATCCCTCTGAGAGATGGCATTGACCGGGCAGACCTGCAGGCAAGGGGCTTCCTCACAGTGATGACACACGACAGGGGCAGTGATTGTTGACGTCTTCGCCAGGGCCAGGCGCGGGTGTTGCTGTAAACCTTGCGTTTTATGCACGTCCGAACAGGCAGCGAGACAGGTATTACATCCTGTACACCACAGTGGTTCGGCCACCACAAAGCGGTTCATGTCGGCTCCTTGAAAATGATATGAAACATTGCATTTCATATTGCATAAAGGATGCCATTCTGATTAACTCAATATATTCAATAAGTTATGTATTGACTGGATTCTGAACGGTACAAAAATGATGGTCATTAACGTTCAGCAAAAAATGGATTCGACACCCGTGTCGCAGGGGAAAGCGAGAATGTGATCTTGATCACGAGAAGTGAGGTATGCTGGCCGCAAGCGCAGCCAGCACGGAATGGAGCAAAGTAATCAGGCGTGTTCTTTCAGCCAGTTCAGCACAACGTCGTGGTGATTGCTGGTTTTGAAATCGTCAAAGACATGTTCGATTTTGCCATCAGCGTCAATCAGGAAGCTGATGCGATGAATGCCATCGTAGGTTTTGCCCATGAAGGACTTTTCACCCCAGACGCCGAATTGTTCGCACACCTGGTGGTCCTCATCAGACAGGAGCGTAAAGTTAAGCAGCTCTTTTTCCGCAAAACGGGAGAGTTTTTCGGGTTTATCGGTGCTGATACCCAGCACATCAACGCCCGCTTTTTTCAACTCATCCATGTTATCGCGTAAGCCGCAGGCCTGTACGGTACAGCCGGGGGTCATGGCTTTCGGGTAGAAATAAACCAGAACACGCTGTCCCTGGAAGTCGGTCAAATTAACTTGTTCTCCGTCTTGATCCGGCAAGCTAAATTTCGGTGCGATATCACCGGCTTTCAGTGGATTCATTACTTAACTCCATCCTGTTCATCATGTTGGGAATAATTGACGACGTTAATACTGCCTTGTGCATTGAGTTCTGTACATAGGGCTTTGAACGCTTGCTCAATATTTGCTGCGTCCGCAGATGCGGGGCTGTGGGCGGTTATCTGAATATGCAACTGCGCAGCCCGTTCATTTTCAGCAGGTTGCGTGCGCGACACCAGCTCCGCAATGTTCATATGATGCGCGTCGAAAAGTGCTGTGAAGCGTTCAATTAAATGCGGGGAGTCTGCCACATCGACCTGAACCCAGACAGATGCTGGCATTGGCGGACGCGGACGCGCCGTCGTGCGCTTCATCACGATTAAAAGATCCAGTTCGGCACCTTTCAACGGTAACGTTGATTCAATCAGAGTAATGGCATTCCATGAACCGGAAAGCAGCATAATAAACGTGAACTCTTCTCCCAGCATCGCCAGGCGACTGTCTTCAATATTACAGCCGCAACTACTGACATGACGGGTGATGGTGTTCACAATTCCAGGGCGATCGGCACCCAACGCAGTGATCACCAGATAATGTTGCGATGACAGTGTCAAACTGGTTATTCCTTTAAGGGGTGAGTTGTTCTTAAGGAAAGCATAAAAAAAACATGCATACAACAATCAGAACGGTTCTGTCTGCTTGCTTTTAATGCCATACCAAACGTACCATTGAGACACTTGTTTGCACAGAGGATGGCCCATGTTCACGGGAAGTATTGTCGCGATTGTTACTCCGATGGATGAAAAAGGTAATGTCTGTCGGGCTAGCTTGAAAAAACTGATTGATTATCATGTCGCCAGCGGTACTTCGGCGATCGTTTCTGTTGGCACCACTGGCGAGTCCGCTACCTTAAATCATGACGAACATGCTGATGTGGTGATGATGACGCTGGAGCTGGCTGATGGGCGCATTCCGGTAATTGCCGGGACCGGCGCTAACGCTACTGCGGAAGCCATTAGCCTGACGCAGCGCTTCAATGACAGTGGTATCGTCGGCTGCCTGACGGTAACCCCTTACTACAATCGTCCGTCGCAAGAAGGTTTGTATCAGCATTTCAAAGCCATCGCTGAGCATACTGACCTGCCGCAAATTCTGTATAATGTGCCGTCCCGTACTGGCTGCGATCTGCTCCCGGAAACGGTGGGCCGTCTGGCGAAAGTAAAAAATATTATCGGAATCAAAGAGGCAACAGGGAACTTAACGCGTGTAAACCAGATCAAAGAGCTGGTTTCAGATGATTTTGTTCTGCTGAGCGGCGATGATGCGAGCGCGCTGGACTTCATGCAATTGGGCGGTCATGGGGTTATTTCCGTTACGGCTAACGTCGCAGCGCGTGATATGGCCCAGATGTGCAAACTGGCAGCAGAAGGGCATTTTGCCGAGGCACGCGTTATTAATCAGCGTCTGATGCCATTACACAACAAACTATTTGTCGAACCCAATCCAATCCCGGTGAAATGGGCATGTAAGGAACTGGGTCTTGTGGCGACCGATACGCTGCGCCTGCCAATGACACCAATCACCGACAGTGGTCGTGAGACGGTCAGAGCGGCGCTTAAGCATGCCGGTTTGCTGTAAAGTTTAGGGAGATTTGATGGCTTACTCTGTTCAAAAGTCGCGCCTGGCAAAGGTTGCGGGTGTTTCGCTTGTTTTATTACTCGCTGCCTGTAGTTCTGACTCACGCTATAAGCGTCAGGTCAGTGGTGATGAAGCCTACCTGGAAGCGGCACCGCTTGCGGAGCTTCATGCCCCGGCTGGAATGATTTTGCCGGTGACCTCCGGTGATTATGCAATCCCGGTGACCAACGGTAGTGGTGCTGTCGGTAAGGCGCTGGACATTCGTCCACCAGCCCAGCCGCTGGCACTGGTTTCTGGCGCGCGTACCCAGTTCACGGGCGATACCGCTTCATTGCTGGTGGAAAATGGTCGTGGCAATACTCTGTGGCCGCAGGTGGTTAGCGTGCTGCAGGCGAAAAACTACACCATCACCCAACGTGATGATGCTGGTCAGACACTGACCACCGATTGGGTACAATGGAACCGTCTGGACGAAGACGAGCAGTATCGTGGTCGTTATCAAATCTCTGTTAAGCCGCAGGGTTATCAGCAGGCGGTTACGGTTAAACTGCTGAACCTGGAACAGGCGGGCAAACCGGTTGCAGACGCGGCTTCCATGCAGCGTTACAGCACGGAGATGATGAACGTTATTTCCGCCGGTCTGGATAAATCTGCCACTGACGCCGCGAACGCTGCGCAAAATCGTGCCTCCACCACTATGGACGTACAAAGTGCAGCTGATGACACCGGTTTACCGATGCTGGTCGTACGCGGGCCGTTCAATGTGGTTTGGCAACGTCTGCCAGCGGCGCTGGAAAAAGTGGGCATGAAAGTGACCGACAGCACCCGTTCGCAGGGTAACATGGCCGTAACTTATAAGCCGCTGTCTGACAGCGACTGGCAGGAACTGGGCGCGAGCGATCCAGGCCTGGCATCCGGTGACTATAAACTGCAGGTTGGCGATTTAGATAACCGCAGCAGCCTACAGTTCATCGATCCGAAAGGTCATACTCTGACTCAGAGTCAGAACGACGCGCTGGTATCTGTCTTCCAGGCTGCGTTTAGCAAGTAAAAATACAGGGCTGGAATCATCCGGCCCTTTTTTCTGATATGATACGCAAACGTGTGCGTCGGCAGGAAAACGCGATTTTAGCGGTAATTCGCACGAAATTTGTTTGTCGGACGTAGTTCGGATAAGGCGTTCACGCCGCATCCGACAAAACATCCGGCACACCAGACAGCAAAAGATTTTAAAACGTTAATTCACACCCAGGAGTGATAAAGATGCAAAAGCAAGCTGAGTTGTATCGTGGTAAAGCGAAAACCGTATACAGCACGGAAAACCCGGACCTGTTGGTGCTCGAATTCCGCAATGATACGTCAGCAGGGGATGGCGCGCGCATTGAGCAGTTTGATCGCAAAGGTATGGTGAACAACAAGTTCAATTACTTCATTATGAGCAAACTGGCTGAAGCGGGTATCCCGACTCAAATGGAGCGTCTGCTCTCCGATACCGAATGTCTGGTGAAAAAGCTGGATATGGTGCCGGTTGAGTGTGTCGTGCGTAACCGTGCTGCTGGCTCTCTGGTGAAACGTCTTGGAATCGAAGAAGGTATTGAGCTGAACCCGCCGCTGTTCGATCTGTTCCTGAAAAACGACGCCATGCACGATCCGATGG
>NZ_CAOLGM010000172.1:0-7485 GCF_948475835.1 uncultured Escherichia sp.
TTGATTTTGTGAATATGATGATTAAAATTTCACAATTAAATCCGAAAAAAAGAGACGTAAATGCTTGTTAATTAACAAATGATATCTTCTATATATTTTTATTGTTTATAGATGGCTATTACGGTAAAAATACATTTTCAGAATATCAACCAGCGGTAAATCGAAGTAAAGGGAGTGAATTGTTTGGTAATTAGGCGAGTAGACAGGAGAGTCCCCGCATTGACCAGCTAAGGCAAGCCAGATGCGGGTTGATATGATCGAACCAGTCGTCTGAGGCGCTTAAAACGCAGTCTTAGAGAATCCAGTCATCTCCTGCAGGCCCATTTCACGGCCCAGCGCGGTCATTGGGTGCACAACCACCAGTCCGCGAACACTTTTCTTCAGCTTGCCCATATCAGCCTGCTCTTTTTTGGTAATTGCGCGCTGAAACGGCATCTTCATCAGCTTCTGTGCTTCTTTACTCAGTTTTTGGCTATGAACTTCACGCAGGCGAGCAATTTCTGCTTCCAGCGTGGCTTTCTCTTTTTCCAGCTCGGCATATTTGTCTGCGGCTTCAACCAGCGACAGATCGGCCTGCTGGTGGCGGATGGCGTCCAGACGATCGCTGAGACGTTTGATTTCGTTTTTTTCGACTTCTTTCATGTGATGGCTTCTGATAAAGATAAATTTATAGCCCCTAGTATGCGCGACCAGGTGCTTTGTTCACAACTGATGACATTGCAATAGTTCTGTAACGTAATCATTAACATGCTTAAAAACTACGCAATTTATTGATTAATTAAGAAATCTATAGAAAAAAGATAATAAACAGCAGCGGATGATTATTGAGGATTCAGCACGTTTTCCTTAATGTCATCTTTACCGGGAACCTAAACTAAAATTGGCGGCCGCGCATTCCCGGCGCGGGGTAATACGGAGATATCATCATGGGCAAATTAGGTGAAAACGTTCCGCTTCTTATCGATAAAGCCGTAGATTTCATGGCATCAAGCCAGGCGTTCCGGGAGTATCTGAAAAAACTTCCTCCCCGTAACGCGATTCCGTCCGGAATACCCGATGAAAGCGTGCCGTTATATCTACAACGTCTGGAGTATTATCGTCGGCTTTATCGGCCGAAGCAGGTAGAGGGGCAGTAAGCAGACGTTGCTTACTTTTGAAAGGCTTTTTTTAAGCTGATTCTGGAAATCAGCTCAGTCAGTGAAAGGACCATTGTTGATCGCACAGCCTGTTGATAGCGCTGAATTTGCATTGCATACAAACTGGAGTCTGCTGGTTCAAACTGTGGCGGCGGTGGTAACGCCGCCACGCAGTGCAGTTCACCAAAGGGTCCAAGGATCTCGTCGTCGGTAAAGGCGTACTCGTTGCCGTCGTGATTTAGTTCTTCACGCAATGCCATCAGCAGCTCCGCATCTTCGTATTCCTGGCGGTTAATGACGCCCAACCCGTAAATGAGTTTTAAACGCACAGAAAGATCGCCCAGCGGACCGTCGCCGTCGAGTAACGGTTCTACAGCATACTTCACCGCGTAATCGTCTTTGCGGAATACCTGAAGCACCAGAAGATTTACCGCCTCGGTCAAAAGCTCGACGGCGGTGATCAGAAAGCTTCGCACGGTTTTGCCAGCATTCAGACGCTCAAGCACACGGTTTTCAAAGGCCTGGGTTTGTTCCATTGTTGCCTGCATATCTGACAATCTGTTATTCGGGCGCAGGGTGTCCTGCGCCTGGTCCACCATTATTGCATTGCTTTATAAGCGGTTACCGCCTCGGATACAACCTCGCTGTTGGCATCAAGACCGGAAATCTGTGCCAGCGCCGCCTGCGGACCTTTGTCAGCGATCAGTGCTGCCAGTTCCTGAGCCTGCGGATCATCTTCACTGCGGAAGTGCATTGCACCAGCAATCCCCTGAATCAGATTCTTGTGCGGAAGGCTGTATTCCAGCGTACCGAGCAGTGGCTTGATCAGACGGTCGCCAGCACTCAGTTTACGCAGCGGCTGACGGCCTACGCGCTCTACATCATCTTTCAGATACGGGTTCTCAAAACGACCGAGGATTTTCTGGATGTACGCCGCATGTTTGTCTGCGTCAAAGCCGTAGCGCTTGATCAGTACCGCACCACTTTCTTCCATCGCACCTTTTACCACCGCGCGGATTTTCTCGTCGAGAATAGCGTCACGAATGGTCTGATGACCGGCCAGTTTTCCGAGGTACGCGGTTATAGCATGACCCGTGTTCAGGGTGAAGAGTTTACGTTCGACAAATGCCATCAGGTTGTCGGTTAACTCCATGCCTGGGATGTTCGGCAGTGCGCCTTTGAACTGCGTTTTATCGACAATCCATTCGCTGAAAGTTTCTACCGTCACTTCCAGCGGATCGTTAGTTGCCGAAGCCGAAGGCGGTACGATGCGGTCAACGGCGGAATCGACAAAGCCAACGTGTTCTTCTACCCACGCTTTGGCGTCTTCCGGCAGGGCGTTCATCACATGGCCTTTCAGCTGCGTGGTACCGCGTACCATGTTTTCACAGGCGATGATGTTCAGCGGGGATTCATTACCTTGTTCTTTGCGTTTCACCAGCCCTTTGGCGATAGCCGGAGCAATACGTTCCAGCACAACCGGGCCAACGGCGGTAGTGACTAAATCGACCTGAGCAATCAGATCAACGACATCATCACCAATGCTGCTGACAGCATTGACGCCGGAAACGGTATCTACCTGCTCGGTTTCACCAACCACATGAACCTGATAGCTATGACGGGCATTCAGGGCATCAAGTACCACCTGATTGACATCGGCAAACGTCAGTTGGATACCCGCGTCTGCCAGCAGTTTACCGATAAAGCCACGACCGATATTACCTGCGCCAAAATGTAATGCTTTCATAGTATTAACCTTCATCAATGTTTTTACCCGAGAGGGCTGGGGTGAGGCTTTTCCCTCACCCAAACCCTCTCCGTGAGGAGAGGGGCAGCGCCGGATGCGGCGTAAGCGCCTTATCCGGCCTACAAGAACGTGCAAATTCAACAAATCGTGATGCATCCTGTAGGCCTGATAAGCGTAGCGCATCAGGCAATTAACCCCACCTTCTCCATGTGGAGAGGGTGGGATTGGATTACTTACGACCTGCCAACAGTTCCAGCACTTCATCCACGCTGGTGGTGTGTGCCAGACGCTCGATGACGGACTCATCATCCAGTGCATTGGTCAGGCTGGTGATAACCTGAATGTGCTCGTTGTTACGGGCTGCAATACCAATCACCAGACGGGCAATGTCATCTTCTTCTTCACCGAAGCGCACGCCTTCCGGGTACTGGCAGAACACCACGCCCGTTTTCAGTACGCGATCTTTCGCTTCAACCGTACCGTGTGGCACCGCGATAGACTCACCCAGATAAGTCGGGGTCAGTTTTTCACGATCCAGCATCGCCTGAACGTATTCCGGCTCAACGTAACCGCCTTTCACCAGCTGCTCGCCAGCAAAACGAATCGCTTCTTCTTTGGTTGCTGCTTTGCGACCGAGGAAGATGTTCTCCGCGCCCAGTTTGAACAGGTTAGCACTGGAATCGTCAAAGCTGTCTTTCAGACTGTCTTTCACTTTCACTTCGTTTTCAGTATGGCGCTGGGCAGCAACGAGACGTTCGGTTAGGCTGGTGTACAGGCCGCTGTCGAGGAAGTTGGTCAGCGAAATATGCTGCGCCTGCGGAACCTGGCGCATAGCGCGTTCGGTCAGGTCACGGTGAGTGATGACGAGGTCCACATCTGGCGGCAGGTTGTTGATCGCGCTGTTAGTGACCGAAATCTGTGACAGACCTGCATCCTGAATTTTCTTACGCAGCACGCCTGCGCCCATCGCACTTGAACCCATACCGGCGTCACAGGCAACGATGATTTTACGTACGTGGCTCAGGTCGTTAGTCACATCGCCCGCAGACAGCGGAGATGTGCCTTTAGACTCAGCTTTCATGTCCTGCATACGACGAGTTGCTGCTTCAATATCATCTTCTTCTTTCACTTTGCTGGTTTTCAGCAAAATAGCAGAGACAACGAAGGAGACAGCCATCGCCGCACACACACCCGCGATGTTAGCGAAATAAGCACCTTTTGGTGTCATCGCCAGTACAGCAAGGATAGAACCCGGAGATGCCGGAGAAACCAGACCACCGCCCAGGATAGTCAGCGTGAACACGCCAGTCATACCGCCGAGGATGACTGCGAGGATCAGACGCGGATTCATCAGCACATACGGGAAGTAGATTTCGTGGATACCCCCCAGGAAGTGGATGATTGCCGCACCGCCCGCAGACTGTTTAGCGCTACCACGACCAAAGAACATGTACGCCAGCAGCACGCCCATACCTGGACCTGGGTTAGCTTCAATCAGGAAGAAGATTGATTTACCCAGTTCATGGGACTGCTGAATACCCAGCGGCGAGAAGATACCGTGGTTAATGGCGTTGTTGAGGAACAGGATTTTCGCCGGTTCAACAAAGATAGACGCCAGCGGCAGCATGTCATGGACAACCATGAAGTTAACGCCCGCAGCCAGCATTTTGGACAGGGCTTCAACAATCGGGCCAATGCCGAGGAATGCCAGAATAGCGAGGATCATCCCGATGATGCCTGCGGAGAAGTTATTCACCAGCATCTCAAAACCGGATTTGATCTTACCGTCTACCCAGCGGTCGAAGTGCTTAATGCACCAGCCGCCCAGCGGACCTGCAATCATAGAACCGAGGAACATCGGCATGTCTGCGCCGACGATAACGCCCATGGTGGTGATGGCACCGACTACGCCGCCACGTTCGCCGCCTACCAGCTTACCACCGGTATAACCGATCAGCAGCGGCAGGAGATAAGTGATCATCGGCCCGACCAGCTTCGCCAGCGTCTCGTTCGGTAACCACCCTGTTGGAATAAATAACGCGGTGATGATACCCCACGCGATAAACGCGCCGATATTTGGCATCACCATGTTGCTGAGGAAACGACCAAAGCTTTGCACTTTGATCTTAATATCGGATGACATAAAAACACCCCTTCTTATGTTTGCTGTCGCGCAGGCTGGAAGCCCGAGGTTTTTTGTTAATGTGGCGGCAGAGGTAGCCGGACCTTGTAGATACTGCGAAATCTGGCACTGAATCGGTTAACTGTCCAGTCGACGGCCTTTTGTGTGATATCAGTCACATAAATATAGGGGGTAGAGAGGTAATTGACGTGATACTCATCACAAAACGCTTGTGTAAAAAAGCAACAAGACGGCGATTTTCGCTAAAAATGGCATTTAAATGTGAGTAGTGTCACATTTTTGTTTTGATGGTTTGTTGAATCTTTGTGATCTGAATCACAAGATATTTTCTTACGGCGTTCACCTGATGTGATCTACAGCATGTTATGCCTTCGTCATACAATCGTTATGTAACTAAGCAACTCATCACCTCTAAAAATTATTCTTTGGTGTTATGGCGAGAATCGCGAACCCGGATTATTGTCAAAATATCAGCCTGACTCCCTTCTGGCTGCCAGCCCAAAAACAACACTGATAAACGTGAATCCGAGGCAGATATGTTTCTAAACTATTTCGCGTTGGGAGTGCTGATCTTCGTCTTTCTGGTGATTTTTTATGGAATCATCGCGATACATGACATCCCTTATCTGATTGCCAAAAAGCGCAATCACCCCCATGCCGACGCTATTCATACGGCGGGCTGGGTGAGCCTGTTTACTCTGCATGTTATCTGGCCGTTTCTGTGGATCTGGGCGACGCTCTATCAACCGGAGCGTGGCTGGGGTATGCAGTCACATGTTGCGTCGCAGGAGAAAGCGACTGACCCGGAAATCGCCTCACTTTCTGACCGAATTTCCCGGCTGGAGCATCAACTCGCCGCCGAGAAAAAGACTGACTATTCCACGTTCCCGGAGATCTAATTATGGATCTATTGATTGTTTTAACTTACGTGGCGCTGGCGTGGGCGGTCTTTAAAATCTTCCGCATTCCGGTAAATCAGTGGACGCTGGCGACGGCGGCGCTGGGAGGCGTGTTTCTGGTGAGTGGTTTAATTTTGTTGATGAACTACAACCACCCTTACACTTTTACCGCGCAAAAGGCAGTGATAGCGATCCCTATCACGCCACAGGTGACGGGAATTGTTACTGAAGTCACTGACAAGAATAATCAGCTTATTCAAAAGGGCGAGGTGCTTTTTAAGCTCGACCCGGTTCGTTACCAGGCGCGAGTTGACAGACTTCAGGCTGACCTGATGACGGCGACGCAT
The DNA here is from genome assembly GCF_948475835.1 of uncultured Escherichia sp. Classification (NCBI taxonomy): domain Bacteria; kingdom Pseudomonadati; phylum Pseudomonadota; class Gammaproteobacteria; order Enterobacterales; family Enterobacteriaceae; genus Escherichia; species uncultured Escherichia sp. Next base: position 6,273 of record NZ_CAOLGM010000172.1, read on the forward strand.
AATATAAAGACGCTGCGTGCGCAGCTCACTGAAGCGCAGGCCAACACCACCCAGGTTTCAGCGGAGCGCGACCGTCTGTTTAAAAATTATCAACGTTACTTGAAAGGCAGCCAGGCGGCGGTGAATCCGTTCTCGGAACGTGACATCGACGATGCGCGGCAAAATTTCCTCGCGCAGGATGCGCTGGTGAAAGGCTCGGTGGCGGAGCAGGCGCAGATCCAGAGCCAGCTCGACAGTATGGTTAACGGCGAGCAATCGCAGATTGTGAGCTTAAGAGCGCAACTTACTGAAGCAAAATATAACCTTGAGCAGACTGTCATTCGCGCGCCGAGCAATGGCTACGTTACTCAGGTACTGATCCGCCCAGGTACATACGCAGCTGCCTTGCCGCTGCGTCCGGTGATGGTCTTCATCCCCGAGCAAAAACGGCAAATTGTCGCCCAATTTCGGCAAAACTCGCTGTTACGTCTGAAACCCGGCGATGATGCGGAAGTGGTGTTTAACGCGCTACCTGGGCAGGTGTTTCACGGCAAACTGACCAGTATTTTACCTGTCGTGCCAGGCGGTTCTTATCAGGCGCAGGGGGTATTGCAATCATTAACGGTCGTGCCCGGCACGGACGGTGTGCTGGGAACCATTGAACTGGACCCTAACGATGATATCGATGCCTTACCCGACGGCATCTACGCCCAGGTGGCGGTTTACTCCGACCATTTCAGCCATGTTTCGGTGATGCGGAAAGTGCTGCTAAGAATGACCAGCTGGATGCATTATCTTTATTTGGATCATTGAGGGGGAGGGGGGAGATTATGGAACTTTGCTCCTTGTAAGGACTAATTATTTTTGCATATTACTTCATTAGCTGCGATGATTTTTCTTTAATATTCATTATGTTAATAAGTTCTGGATGAGTGTGCTCTCATTGGATTTTTTATCCGTCTTGTTCTGCCGCAGGATGAGACTATACATCGTCGAGATCGCAATGATGATATGAGTTGTTCCTCCTGCGACGGCTCTAATCAAAAAAGAGCAGGAGTGCTTTTCCATCTATTGCGATGATGGCTTTATTATCTGAAGGATGACAGTCACATTTAAAAAATATTTAATCTATAGATCACAATGTAGGGTCATGGAATATATGTATACAACTATTTTCTTCTTCACTTTTAATTATCGTATTCATTATAAAACTAAGTTAAAAAAACTCCTGGAG
>NZ_CAOLGM010000173.1:0-7356 GCF_948475835.1 uncultured Escherichia sp.
CTGGAGTGATGCAAATCTTGCCGGGAGTTTGATTGGGCAGAAGCTGGCGATCAATGAATTTGTCGCTTATCTCAATTTCTCGCCATATCTGCAAACGGGTGGCACTCTGGATGCTAAAACCGTGGCGATTATTTCTTTCGCGTTGTGCGGTTTCGCTAACTTTGGTTCTATCGGGGTGGTGGTGGGGGCGTTTTCTGCGGTTGCGCCACACCGTGCGCCGGAAATCGCCCAACTTGGTTTACGCGCGCTGGCGGCGGCGACACTTTCTAACCTGATGAGTGCTACTATTGCAGGATTCTTTATTGGTTTAGCGTAGTGCGCAATTTATGAGCCGGATAAGATGCGGTCAAGCGTCGAATCCGGCAACATTGTTACACCATTGGCACTAATGAAAGCGCGTTATCGGCAGACAGGGTAGGGTTGTTTAAGCTGCCGCTGGCGCGCGAAATTGCCGCGCAGGCTACCGCAAAACGGGCGCTGTCGCGGAAACTGTATCCTTCAAGAAAGCTATATACCAGGCCCGCCATAAAACCATCGTCAGCACCAAAACTGTCTACTGTCGTATGCGCTGGCGCGGTCAGCAAAAATTGTTCTCCATCCTTATCGCTGCAAAATACAGATTCATCTTTCAGATAAACAAAAATGCGTTTAACACCTTGTTGATGCAGCGAATTTACAGCTCTGATGCGATCGTTGTCGTCTTTAATCGGTTGCCCCCACAAAATTTCCAGTTCATTTTGTGTTGGTTTCAGAGTGTGGATCCGGCTGTACCAGTTTTTTACTTTGTTCGCTTTAAATTCGGAAACGGTATCGACAAACATCGGAATTTCATCAGCAATGGTAAAGACCCACTCCAGGGCTTCAGGTGTGAGATTACAATCAGCCAGCACCACACCAGCATGGCGAATCAAGTCCCGTGAAGTATTGAGCAGTTGAGGCGTTAGCTGTTGCAGAATATGTGTGTCATTGATTGCCAGGATAGTTTCTTCCTGCTTATTAGCGATAGCGAGATAAGTTGCAGTGCTGTGTCCATGCAGACGAATGCAGTTTGAAACGTTCACGCCCGCGCGGCGCGTTTCTTCCAGTAATGTCTCGCCGTAAAAATCGTTGCCAATAGCTGATATTAAATGCACATCCCGACCAAGCAGAGCCAGGTTATGCGCGATATTACGTCCGACGCCGCCTGCGGAACAGTGAACAGAACCTGGATGAGAGGCTGCTTGCGGGTAACGGATATCCGCCATTCCGCGAATATCCATATTGATTGCACCCACAACCACACAGTAATCCTGCTCGGTAAGGATATATCCTTTGCCTTTAATCAAACCCTTGCGCATCAAATCCATAATATGAGCGGCAACACGTGAGCGGCTGATTTGCAGAATATCGGCGATTTCATTCTGTTGAATCAGCGGGTTACGCCGTAAAATTTTAAGAATCTGCTTTTCCCTGTCGTTCATCGATCAGGCCACCGCTTTTTCAGTTTGTTGCGCTTTCAGCCAGGCGATCTCTTCTGCCCAGATATCCGGGTTGATGGTTTCAAGGATCAGCGGAATGCCGTCGAAACGGTCGTCCTGCATGATCCAGCGGAACGCATCATGACCGATATTGCCTTCACCGAGGCTATGATGGCGGTCAACGCGGCTGCCAAAGGTGCTTTTCGCATCGTTAAGGTGCATCCCGCGCAGATACTTAAAGCCAACAATACGGGCAAAATCCGCGAACGTTTTCTCGCATTCGGCTGGAGTACGCAAATCATACCCGGCAGCGAAAGCATGGCAGGTATCAATGCAGACGCCGACACGGGATTTATCTTCCACGCCGTCGATAATCGCCGCGAGATGTTCGAATTTAAACCCTAAGTTACTGCCCTGACCGGCGGTGTTTTCAATCACCGCTGTTACACCTTGAGTTTTATCCAGCGCAATGTTGATGGATTCGGCAATACGCGCAAGGCAATCCTCTTCTGAAATCTGCATCAGATGGCTGCCAGGGTGGAAGTTGAGCAAAGAAAGCCCCAGTTGTTCGCAACGCTGCATTTCATCTATAAAGGCATCGCGCGATTTTTCCAGAGCTTCAGTGACCGGATGTCCGAGGTTAATCAGATAGCTGTCGTGGGGAAGAATTTGCGCCGATGTGTAGTGATATTTTTCACAGGCCGCTTTGAATTCATCGATGGTTTGCGTCGTGAGCGGTGCGGCACGCCACTGACGTTGGTTTTTGGTGAACAAGGCAAACGCGGTTGCGTCGATTTCGGCGGCGCGAATTGCGGCATTTGCCAGACCGCCAGCAGCACTAACGTGCGCTCCAATGTATTTCATGCGAGGACTCCTGTTAAACCCGCTGGAGGAAAACGGTAATGATAGCGGGTTAACAGGAGCAAGATGTAGTGGTTTATGCGATGACGCTTTGAATCACATAGTTAATCGCACCACCACCAACAATCAGCCAGGCAAACAGTACCAGTGCCATCAGCAGAGGTTTCGCCCCGGCTTTTTTCAGCGCGCTGACGTGAGTGGTCAGACCCAGCGCCGCCATCGCCATTGCCAGCAGGAAGGTATCCAGCGTTACCAGCATGTTCACCACGCTCTGCGGTAACAGGTGGAACGAGTTAAAGATGGCAACGACGATGAACAATATGGCAAACCACGGAATAGTGATTTTGCTTTTCTCGCCGCTGTTCGCCCCAGACAGCTGTTTAACACGCGCCGCCAGCAGGATGAGGAACGGAGCCAGCATCATCACGCGCAGCATTTTGGAAATAACTGCTGCGTTTTCCGCATCCGGGCTGATGGCATGACCTGCCGCCACCACCTGCGCCACTTCGTGCACAGTAGAACCAATGTAGATACCGAAAGTTTCCGGACTAAACCATTGAGACATCAGCGGATATATCGCCGGGTAGAGGAAAATCGCGACGGTCCCGAAGATAACAACGGTTGCAACAGCCACGGTTACTTTACTGGCTTCCGCTTTCACTACCGGCTCAGTCGCCAGTACCGCGGCAGCACCACAGATACTGCTACCGGCACCGATCAACCAGCTGGTGTGCTTATCCAGACCAAACACTTTCTGCCCCAGGAAGCAAGCCAGCAGGAAGGTACTGGACAGCGTCAGCACGTCAATGATGATCCCACTGATACCGACATCGGCAATTTGCGAGAACGTCAGACGGAAGCCATAAAGAATGATACCCAGACGTAATAAATATTGCTTGGCAAACAGCACACCACCGTCACAGCTTTTCCAGATGTGCGGATAGATGGTGTTGCCTAAAACCATCCCCAACAAGATTGCGAGGGTGAGGGCACTAAACCCGGCACCCGCAACCGCGGGAATGGAACCACCCCACAGGGCGACCCCGGTGATAACTGCACTCAGGGCTAACCCCGGAATAAAATGCCACAGTGTACGATGTTGTTTCTGTAAGGTGATATTCGTCATAACCCTCTCCTTTAACCGGGCATAAGGTTACGACTAACTGGTTTAAAAATAAAATTGATTATATATTTATAATTAATCTTTATAAGTGGTAAGCGACTATGCACATCACCCTCCGGCAGTTGGAAGTTTTTGCAGAAGTATTGAAAAGTGGATCAACCACCCAGGCGTCGGTGATGCTGGCGTTGTCGCAATCAGCAGTGAGCGCAGCCTTGACCGACCTGGAAGGGCAGCTTGGCGTGCAACTGTTTGATCGCGTGGGGAAAAGACTGGTTGTTAATGAACACGGGCGGCTGCTCTATCCGCGTGCGTTGGCATTGCTTGAACAGGCGGTTGAAATCGAACAACTGTTTCGCGAAGACAACGGCGCGATTCGTATCTATGCCAGTAGTACCATCGGTAACTACATTCTGCCTGCAGTTATCGCCCGTTATCGCCATGATTATCCGCAGTTGCCGATTGAACTTAGCGTTGGGAACAGCCAGGACGTGATGCAAGCGGTGCTGGATTTCCGCGTTGATATTGGTTTTATTGAAGGACCGTGCCACAGCACTGAAATTATTTCTGAACCGTGGCTGGAAGACGAGCTGGTGGTTTTCGCCGCGCCGACTTCGCCGTTGGCCCGTGGTCCGGTCACCTTAGAGCAGCTGGCCGCTGCGCCGTGGATCCTGCGTGAACGCGGTTCCGGCACGCGGGAGATTGTCGATTATCTATTGCTGTCACATTTACCGAAGTTTGAGATGGCGATGGAATTAGGTAACTCCGAGGCAATCAAACATGCGGTGCGTCATGGGTTGGGAATTAGTTGCCTGTCGCGACGGGTGATTGAAGATCAATTGCAGGCAGGCACATTAAGTGAAGTTGCGGTCCCTCTGCCGCGCCTGATGCGTACGTTGTGGCGTATACATCATCGGCAAAAACACCTTTCCAACGCGCTACGGCGCTTTCTGGACTATTGCGATCCCGCGAATGTACCGCGTTAAGTTGCTGTACAAGAACATGCTGGTGCTGTGTCGATTTCGTGACGCAGCGCCCTCAGCATGCATTCGCCAGAAAAGAGATTGGCTGCTTTACTTATAATCCCTGGGCGATCATGAAGGTGTCTTATAACCGTGTATTTCTGCCGGAAGGATTGCCAATCGTCTGCTACAATCGCGCCTCATTTTTAAGATGGATAGCATTTTTGTATGGTTTCCGAAACTAAAACCACAGAAGCGCCGGGCTTACGCCGTGAATTAAAGGCGCGTCACCTGACGATGATTGCCATTGGCGGTTCCATCGGTACAGGTCTTTTTGTTGCCTCTGGCGCAACGATTTCTCAGGCAGGTCCGGGCGGGGCATTGCTCTCGTATATGCTGATTGGCCTGATGGTTTACTTCCTGATGACCAGTCTCGGTGAACTGGCTGCATATATGCCGGTTTCCGGTTCGTTTGCCACTTACGGTCAGAACTATGTTGAAGAAGGCTTTGGCTTCGCGCTGGGCTGGAACTACTGGTACAACTGGGCGGTGACTATCGCCGTTGACCTGGTTGCAGCTCAGCTGGTCATGAGCTGGTGGTTCCCGGATACACCGGGCTGGATCTGGAGTGCGTTGTTCCTCGGCGTTATCTTCCTGCTGAACTACATCTCAGTTCGTGGCTTTGGTGAAGCGGAATACTGGTTCTCACTGATCAAAGTCACGACAGTTATTGTCTTTATCATCGTTGGCGTGCTGATGATTATCGGTATCTTCAAAGGCGCGCAGCCTGCGGGCTGGAGCAACTGGACAATCGGCGAAGCGCCGTTTGCTGGTGGTTTTGCGGCGATGATCGGCGTAGCTATGATTGTCGGCTTCTCTTTCCAGGGAACCGAGCTGATCGGTATTGCTGCAGGCGAGTCCGAAGATCCGGCGAAAAACATTCCACGCGCGGTACGTCAGGTGTTCTGGCGAATCCTGTTGTTCTATGTGTTCGCGATCCTGATTATCAGCCTGATTATTCCGTACACCGATCCGAGCCTGCTGCGTAACGATGTTAAAGACATCAGCGTTAGTCCGTTCACCCTGGTGTTCCAGCACGCGGGTCTGCTCTCTGCGGCGGCGGTGATGAACGCAGTTATTCTGACGGCGGTGCTGTCAGCGGGTAACTCCGGTATGTATGCGTCTACTCGTATGCTGTACACCCTGGCGTGTGACGGTAAAGCGCCGCGCATTTTCGCTAAACTGTCGCGTGGTGGCGTGCCGCGTAATGCGCTGTATGCGACGACGGTGATTGCCGGTCTGTGCTTCCTGACCTCCATGTTTGGCAACCAGACGGTATACCTGTGGCTGCTGAACACCTCCGGGATGACGGGTTTTATCGCCTGGCTGGGGATTGCCATTAGCCACTATCGCTTCCGTCGCGGTTACGTATTGCAGGGACACGACATTAACGATCTGCCGTACCGTTCAGGTTTCTTCCCACTGGGGCCGATCTTCGCATTCATTCTGTGTCTGATTATCACTTTGGGCCAGAACTACGAAGCGTTCCTGAAAGATACCATTGACTGGGGCGGCGTAGCGGCAACGTATATTGGTATCCCGCTGTTCCTGATTATTTGGTTCGGCTACAAGCTGATTAAAGGAACTCACTTCGTACGCTACAGCGAAATGAAGTTCCCGCAGAACGATAAGAAATAAGTTTCCTCCCTTCCTTGCTAAGCCCTCTCAACCGAGAGGGCTTTTTCAATTCCATTTCCCTGACAAATCATGCGGATATAAAATTTAACATTTGGATTGATAATTGTTATCGTTTGCATTATCGTTACGCCGCAATCAAAAAAGGCTGACAAATCAGAGGCTGTTCCGGCTTTCTGGGATGATCACCTGCATACAAATAAGTCCACCGCGATGCTGCCGTACGCAAGGGGACGTGAAGAAGATGTGAGCGATAACCCATTTTATTTTCGTAGTTACCTCATGGAGATATGGAATGTTTAGGTTGAACCCTTTCGTACGGGTCGGGCTGTGTTTGTCCGCTATTTCTTGTGCATGGCCTGTGTTAGCGGTCGATGATGATGGCGAAACGATGGTTGTCACTGCATCTTCCGTTGAACAAAACCTCAAAGATGCACCCGCCAGTATCAGCGTCATTACCCAGGAAGACCTGCAGCGAAAACCGGTACAGAATCTGAAGGATGTCCTCAAAGAAGTGCCTGGCGTACAACTGACGAACGAAGGGGATAACCGTAAGGGCGTTAGTATTCGTGGTCTGGACAGCAGCTACACCCTGATTCTCGTCGACGGTAAACGCGTTAACTCCCGCAATGCCGTCTTCCGCCACAATGATTTCGATCTGAACTGGATCCCGGTCGATTCCATCGAACGTATTGAAGTGGTTCGTGGCCCGATGTCGTCGCTATACGGCTCCGATGCGCTCGGCGGTGTAGTGAATATCATCACCAAAAAAATCGGTCAGAAATGGTCGGGTACCGTTACCGTCGATACCACCATTCAGGAACATCGCGATCGCGGTGATACCTATAACGGTCAGTTCTTTACCAGTGGACCATTAATTGATGGTGTGCTGGGAATGAAAGCTTACGGCAGCCTGGCAAAACGTGAAAAGGATGACCCGCAAAACTCAACGACCACCGATACCGGAGAAACGCCGCGTATTGAAGGATTCTCCAGCCGCGACGGCAATGTCGAATTTGCCTGGACACCGAATCAAAATCACGATTTTACTGCCGGATACGGTTTCGACCGTCAGGATCGTGATTCCGACTCGCTGGACAAAAACCGCCTGGAACGCCAGAACTACTCCGTCAGCCATAATGGGCGTTGGGATTACGGCACCAGCGAACTGAAATACTACGGTGAGAAAGTCGAGAACAAAAACCCTGGCAACAGCAGCCCGATAACTTCCGAAAGCAATACGGTCGACGGCAAATACAAG
>NZ_CAOLGM010000174.1:0-7350 GCF_948475835.1 uncultured Escherichia sp.
ATATTTACACCGGTTAAATCTGGAATTATCCTTAAAGATAAAGAATATCCTATTACTATTTATAACATCGCACCATTCAACAAGGATTTATGGAGTCTACTCAAAAGCAGTCAAGAGTGTCCTCCAGGAGAAAGCAAAATAACAAATAAATGTTTGCATAATAGTTGCATTATAAAAATATGCCCATATGGGCTCAAGTAAAGGGTTTTATATAAATATGCTCGATATGCTATTAATAATACCTACATAAATAAAACAACGGGCGTGTTATACGCCCGTTGCAATATTAAACACATGTAGTGATTACATGTTCTTGATGATCGCATCACCAAATTCTGAACATTTCAGCAGTTTAGCGCCTTCCATCAGACGTTCGAAGTCATAGGTTACAGTCTTGGCGTTGATTGCGCCTTCCATACCTTTAACAATCAGGTCTGCGGCTTCAGTCCAGCCCATATGGCGTAACATCATCTCAGCGGAGAGAATAATAGAGCCAGGGTTTACTTTGTCCTGACCGGCGTATTTCGGCGCAGTACCGTGGGTGGCTTCAAACAGGGCGCATTCGTCACCGATGTTTGCACCAGGGGCGATACCGATACCGCCAACCTGCGCTGCCAGGGCGTCAGAAATGTAGTCACCGTTCAGGTTCATACAGGCGATAACATCATATTCAGCCGGACGCAGCAGGATCTGTTGCAGGAATGCATCAGCAATCACGTCTTTAATGACGATCTCTTTGCCGGTGTTCGGGTTTTTAACTTTCAGCCACGGGCCGCCGTCGATCAGTTCACCGCCAAACTCTTCACGCGCCAGCTGGTAGCCCCAGTCTTTAAACGCGCCTTCGGTGAACTTCATGATGTTGCCTTTGTGCACCAGGGTCACAGAGTCACGGTCGTTGGCAATTGCGTATTCAATCGCGGCACGGACCAGACGTTTGGTGCCTTCTTCAGAACACGGCTTGATACCGATACCGCAATGTTCCGGGAAGCGAATTTTCTTCACGCCCATCTCTTCACGCAGGAATTTAATCACTTTCTCGGCGTCGGCAGAGTCTGCTTTCCATTCGATACCCGCATAAATGTCTTCCGAGTTTTCACGGAAGATAACCATATCGGTCAGTTCAGGGTGTTTAACCGGGCTTGGAGTGCCTTGATAGTAACGTACCGGACGCAGGCAGATGTAGAGATCCAGTTCCTGGCGCAGGGCAACGTTCAGAGAGCGAATACCGCCACCAACAGGAGTGGTCAGCGGACCTTTAATGGCAACGCGATATTCACGAATCAGATCAAGGGTTTCAGCAGGCAGCCAGACGTCCTGACCATAAACCTGTGTGGATTTTTCACCGGTGTAAATTTCCATCCAGGAGATTTTACGCTCGCCTTTATAGGCTTTCTCGACTGCAGCGTCGACCACTTTCAGCATGGCTGGGGTTACATCTACACCGATTCCATCACCTTCAATGTAAGGGATAATCGGATTTTCAGGAACGTTGAGTTTGCCGTTTTGCAGGGTGATCTTCTTGCCTTGTGCCGGAACAACTACTTTACTTTCCATTCACCTCTCCTTCGAGCGCTACTGGTTTGCTCGTCTGCCACCACGTTGCATATGCGTTTGCGTCCTGCGATACGGATGCTTTAGAGCAATTTTTTGTTAATGATTTGTAATTGGCTTGTCAATACTACCCTATTGTTTGCCGTCATGAAAGATGCGCGTTATTAGGCTATAATGCGGCAATTCATAATCTCTGAAAATACCATGCAAAAAACTTCTTTTAGAAATCACCAGGTTAAGCGATTCAGCTCGCAACGTTCTACCAGGCGTAAACCTGAAAACCAGCCCACGCGTGTGATCCTGTTCAATAAACCCTACGATGTTCTTCCGCAGTTCACCGATGAAGCCGGACGCAAAACATTAAAAGAATTCATCCCGGTTCAGGGCGTTTATGCAGCAGGTCGTCTTGACCGCGATAGCGAAGGGTTACTGGTGCTGACCAATAACGGCGCGTTGCAGGCGCGTTTAACCCAGCCGGGTAAACGCACCGGGAAAATCTATTATGTGCAGGTGGAAGGTATTCCCACACAAGACGCACTTGAAGCCTTGCGCAATGGCGTAACCTTAAATGATGGCCCTACCCTGCCCGCCGGCGCGGAGCTGGTTGACGAACCAGCGTGGTTATGGCCGCGGAATCCACCAATTCGTGAACGCAAAAGTATTCCCACCAGCTGGCTGAAGATCACCTTATATGAAGGACGTAATCGCCAGGTGCGCCGCATGACCGCCCATGTTGGTTTCCCCACGCTGCGACTGATTCGCTATGCGATGGGAGATTACTCTTTGGATAATCTTGCCAATGGCGAATGGCGAGAAGTGACAGATTAAGGATGCAAAATGTTTAAACCGCACGTTACCGTTGCTTGCGTGGTGCACGCAGAAGGCAAATTTTTAGTCGTTGAAGAGACGATTAATGGTAAAGCGTTATGGAACCAACCTGCCGGGCATCTGGAAGCCGATGAAACCTTAGTGGAAGCCGCCGCCCGTGAACTGTGGGAAGAAACCGGCATCAGCGCGCAGCCGCAACACTTTATTCGTATGCATCAGTGGATTGCGCCAGATAAAACGCCGTTTTTGCGTTTCCTCTTTGCCATTGAGCTTGAGCAAATATGCCCGACCCAGCCTCATGACAGCGATATCGACTGCTGTCGTTGGGTCAGCGCCGAAGAGATTTTAAAGGCGTCAAATCTTCGTTCGCCGCTGGTGGCGGAAAGTATCCGTTGTTATCAAAGCGGGCAACGCTATCCGCTGGAGATGATTGGCGATTTTAACTGGCCTTTTACAAAGGGTGTCATCTAAAAGGCTGCGTGATAGAATACGCCGCCTTGAAGTTCAATGTCGTGAGTGATCCAATGTCTGAAACCGCAAAAAAAGTAATCGTCGGCATGTCCGGCGGTGTCGATTCCTCCGTTTCTGCCTGGCTGTTGCAACAACAGGGATATCAGGTTGAAGGCCTGTTTATGAAGAACTGGGAAGAAGACGACGGTGAGGAATATTGCACAGCGGCAGCGGATCTGGCTGATGCCCAGGCTGTCTGCGACAAGCTCGGCATTGAACTGCACACCGTTAACTTTGCTGCCGAGTACTGGAACAACGTCTTCGAACTGTTCCTTGCCGAATATAAAGCCGGTCGCACGCCGAATCCGGATATTCTGTGCAACAAAGAGATCAAATTTAAAGCCTTCCTCGAATTTGCCGCCGAAGATTTAGGTGCCGATTATATCGCTACCGGTCATTACGTACGTCGGGCCGATGTCGATGGCAAGAGCCGCCTGCTGCGTGGTCTGGACAGCAATAAAGACCAGAGCTACTTCCTTTATACGCTCAGCCATGAGCAGATTGCGCAAAGCCTGTTCCCGGTCGGCGAACTGGAAAAACCGCAGGTGCGTAAGATTGCTGAAGATCTTGGTCTGGTCACCGCGAAGAAAAAAGACTCTACCGGCATTTGCTTCATTGGCGAACGTAAATTCCGCGAGTTCCTGGGCCGTTATCTCCCGGCGCAACCGGGCAAAATCATTACCGTCGATGGCGATGAAATTGGTGAGCACCAGGGGCTGATGTATCACACTCTCGGTCAGCGTAAAGGTCTGGGTATCGGTGGCACCAAAGAAGGTACCGAAGAACCGTGGTATGTGGTGGACAAAGACGTCGAAAACAACATTCTGGTTGTCGCTCAGGGCCATGAACACCCGCGGCTGATGTCTGTCGGGTTGATTGCCCAGCAGTTGCACTGGGTCGATCGCGAACCATTCACCGGCACTATGCGTTGCACGGTAAAAACCCGCTATCGCCAGACCGATATCCCTTGCACCGTCAAGGCGCTGGACGATGATCGCATTGAAGTGATTTTCGATGAACCGGTTGCCGCCGTGACGCCGGGCCAGTCTGCCGTCTTCTATAACGGTGAAGTGTGCCTCGGTGGCGGTATTATTGAGCAGCGTCTGCCGCTGCCGGTCTGATTATTATCTTTACTTAAAACAAGGAAGCAGTGAACGTGGCAAAGAATTACTATGACATCACCCTCGCCCTGGCCGGTATTTGTCAGTCGGCACGCCTGGTGCAACAACTCGCTCACCAAGGGCATTGTGATGCCGATGCGCTACACGTCTCACTCAACAGTATTATTGATATGAACCCCAGCTCGACGCTGGCGGTTTTTGGCGGTAGCGAAGCCAACCTGCGCGTCGGGCTGGAAACCCTGCTCGGCGTGCTCAATGCCAGCAGTCGCCAGGGCTTAAACGCCGAATTAACCCGCTACACACTCAGCTTGATGGTGCTTGAGCGCAAACTCTCCTCAGCGAAAGGCGCGCTCGACACTCTGGGCAACCGGATCAACGGCCTGCAACGCCAGCTCGAACACTTCGATTTACAGTCCGAAACGCTGATGAGCGCGATGGCTGCTATCTATGTTGATGTGATCAGCCCGCTTGGCCCGCGCATTCAGGTCACCGGTTCCCCTGCTGTACTGCAAAGCCCACAAGTGCAGGCGAAAGTTCGCGCAACCCTGCTGGCAGGCATTCGCGCCGCCGTGCTCTGGCACCAGGTCGGCGGCGGACGTCTGCAACTGATGTTTTCTCGTAATCGCCTGACCACTCAGGCAAAACAAATTCTTGCTCATTTAACCCCGGAGTTGTGATCTATGGAATTATCCTCACTGACCGCCGTTTCCCCTGTCGATGGACGCTACGGCGATAAAGTCAGCGCGCTGCGCGGGATTTTCAGCGAATATGGTTTGCTGAAATTCCGTGTACAAGTTGAAGTACGTTGGCTGCAAAAACTGGCCGCGCACGCAGCGATCAAGGAAGTTCCTGCTTTTGCTGCCGACGCAATCGGTTACCTTGATGCAATTGTCGCCAATTTCAGCGAAGAAGATGCCGCACGCATCAAAACCATCGAGCGTACCACTAACCACGACGTTAAAGCGGTTGAGTATTTCCTGAAAGAAAAAGTGGCGGAGATCCCGGAACTGCACGCGGTTTCTGAATTCATCCACTTTGCCTGTACTTCGGAAGATATCAATAACCTCTCCCACGCATTAATGCTGAAAACCGCGCGTGATGAAGTGATCCTGCCGTACTGGCGTCAACTGATTGATGGCATTAAAGATCTCGCCGTTCAGTACCGCGATATCCCGCTGCTGTCTCGTACCCACGGTCAGCCAGCCACGCCGTCAACCATCGGTAAAGAGATGGCAAACGTCGCCTACCGTATGGAGCGCCAGTACCGCCAGCTTAATCAGGTGGAGATCCTCGGCAAAATCAACGGCGCGGTCGGTAACTATAACGCGCATATCGCCGCTTACCCGGAAGTTGACTGGCATCAGTTCAGCGAAGAGTTCGTCACCTCGCTGGGTATTCAGTGGAACCCGTACACCACCCAGATCGAACCGCACGACTACATTGCCGAATTGTTTGATTGCGTTGCGCGCTTCAACACCATTCTGATCGACTTTGACCGTGACGTCTGGGGTTATATCGCCCTTAACCACTTCAAACAGAAAACCATTGCTGGTGAGATTGGTTCTTCCACCATGCCGCATAAAGTTAACCCGATTGACTTCGAAAACTCCGAAGGGAATCTGGGCCTTTCCAACGCGGTATTGCAGCATCTGGCAAGCAAACTGCCGGTTTCCCGCTGGCAGCGTGACCTGACCGACTCCACCGTGCTGCGTAACCTCGGCGTGGGTATCGGTTATGCGCTGATTGCGTATCAATCCACCCTGAAAGGCGTGAGCAAACTGGAAGTAAACCGTGACCATCTGCTGGATGAGCTGGATCACAACTGGGAAGTGCTGGCTGAGCCAATCCAGACAGTTATGCGTCGCTATGGCATCGAAAAACCGTACGAGAAGCTGAAAGAGCTGACTCGCGGTAAGCGCGTTGACGCCGAAGGCATGAAGCAGTTTATCGATGGTCTGGCGTTGCCAGAAGAAGAGAAAGCCCGCCTGAAAGCGATGACGCCGGCTAACTATATTGGTCGAGCTATCACCATGGTTGATGAGCTGAAATAAACTCGTATCAGTGCCGGATGGCGATGCTGTCCGGCCTGTTTATTAAAATTATCCACTTTTTCTTTTTTCACTTTACCTCCCCTCCCCGCTGGTTTATTTAATGTTTACCCCCATAAACACATAATCGCGTTACACTATTTTAATAATTAAGACAGGGAGAAATAAAAATGCGCGTACTGGTTGTTGAAGACAATGCGTTGTTACGTCACCACCTTAAAGTTCAGATTCAGGATGCTGGTCATCAGGTCGATGACGCAGAAGATGCCAAAGAAGCCGATTATTATCTCAATGAACATTTACCGGATATTGCGATTGTCGATCTCGGATTGCCTGACGAGGACGGTCTGTCACTGATTCGCCGCTGGCGTAGCAATGATGTTTCACTGCCGATTCTGGTATTAACCGCCCGTGAAAGCTGGCAGGACAAAGTCGAAGTATTAAGTGCCGGTGCTGATGATTACGTGACTAAACCGTTTCATATTGAAGAGGTGATGGCGCGAATGCAGGCATTAATGCGGCGTAATAGCGGCCTGGCTTCACAGGTCATTTCGCTACCCCCGTTTCAGGTTGATCTCTCTCGCCGTGAATTATCTATTAATGACGAAGTGATCAAACTGACCGCGTTCGAATACACCATTATGGAAACGTTGATACGCAATAATGGCAAAGTGGTGAGCAAAGATTCGTTAATGCTCCAACTCTATCCGGATGCGGAGCTGCGGGAAAGCCATACCATTGATGTACTGATGGGACGTCTGCGCAAAAAAATTCAGGCACAATATCCGCAAGAAGTGATTACTACCGTTCGCGGCCAGGGCTATTTGTTCGAATTGCGCTGATGAAAAAATTACTGCGTCTTTTTTTCCCGCTCTCACTGCGGGTACGTTTTCTGTTGGCAACGGCTGCGGTAGTACTGGTGCTTTCGCTTGCCTACGGAATGGTCGCGCTGATCGGTTATAGCGTCAGTTTCGATAAAACTACGTTTCGGCTGTTACGTGGCGAGAGCAATCTGTTCTATACCCTTGCGAAGTGGGAAAACAATAAGTTGCATGTCGAGTTACCCGAAAATATCGACAAGCAAAGCCCCACCATGACGCTAATTTATGATGAGAACGGGCAGCTTTTATGGGCGCAACGTGACGTGCCCTGGCTGATGAAGATGATCCAGCCTGACTGGCTGAAATCGAATGGTTTTCATGAAATTGAAGCGGATGTTAACGATACCAGCCTCTTGCTGAGTGGAGATCATTCGATACAGCAACAGTTGCAGGAAGTGCGGGAAGATGATG
>NZ_CAOLGM010000175.1:0-7152 GCF_948475835.1 uncultured Escherichia sp.
GTGGTTATATCGGTCAGGGGATGCTTTCGGGGGCCTGTCCGGGCGAAATTTTCACCTCACCGACGCCCGATAAAATCTTTGAATGCTCCATGCAAATTGATGGCGGCGAAGGTGTACTGTTGATTATCAAAAATTACACCGGCGATATTCTTAACTTTGAAACAGCGACCGAGTTACTGCACGATAGCGGCGTAAAAGTGACCACTGTGGTCATTGATGACGACGTTGCGGTAAAAGACAGTCTTTATACCGCCGGGCGACGCGGCGTTGCCAACACCGTATTAATTGAAAAACTCGTAGGCGCAGCGGCGGAGCGTGGCGACTCACTGGACGCCTGTGCGGAACTGGGGCGTAAGTTGAATAATCAAGGCCACTCAATAGGTATCGCTCTCGGTGCCTGTACCGTTCCTGCCGCGGGCAAACCTTCTTTTACCCTGGCGGATAATGAGATGGAGTTTGGCGTCGGCATTCATGGTGAGCCGGGTATTGACCGCCGCTCCTTCTCTTCCCTTGATCAAACCGTCGATGAAATGTTCGACACCCTGCTGGAAAATGGCTCATACCATCGCACTTTGCGTTTCTGGGATTATCAACAAGGCAGTTGGCAGGAAGAACAACAAACCAAACAACCGCTCCAGTCTGGCGATCGGGTGATTGCGCTGGTTAACAATCTTGGCGCAACTCCGCTTTCTGAGCTGTACGGCGTCTATAACCGCCTGACCACACGTTGCCAGCAAGCGGGATTGACTATCGAACGTAATTTAATTGGCGCGTACTGCACCTCACTGGATATGACCGGTTTCTCAATCACCTTACTGAAAGTTGATGACGAAACGCTGGCACTCTGGGACGCCCCGGTCCACACCCCGGCCCTTAACTGGGGTAAATAAGGAGAAAGCAATGTCACTGAGCAGAACTCAAATTGTTAACTGGCTCACTCGTTGTGGCGATATTTTCAGCACCGAGAGCGAGTATCTTACCGGACTGGATCGCGAAATTGGCGACGCTGACCACGGGCTAAATATGAACCGAGGCTTTAGCAAAGTGGTGGAAAAACTCCCTGCTATCGCAGATAAAGATATCGGTTTCATTCTCAAGAATACCGGTATGACGCTGCTTTCCAGCGTCGGTGGTGCCAGTGGTCCGCTGTTCGGTACCTTCTTTATCCGCGCCGCACAGGCGACCCAGGCACGGCAAAGCCTGACACTGGAAGAGCTTTATCAGATGTTCCGCGATGGCGTGGACGGCGTAATCAGTCGCGGGAAAGCCGAACCTGGCGATAAAACCATGTGTGATGTGTGGGTGCCGGTGGTGGAATCGTTACGTCAGTCCAGCGAGCAAAATCTCTCTGTTCCGGTGGCGCTCGAAGCTGCCAGTAGAATCGCCGAATCCGCTGCACAAAGTACGATTACGATGCAAGCCCGCAAAGGCCGCGCCAGTTATCTCGGTGAACGCAGTATTGGTCACCAGGATCCCGGCGCGACCTCGGTGATGTTTATGATGCAAATGTTGGCGTTAGCCGCAAAAGAGTAAGGAATTGGTGATGGTAAACCTGGTCATAGTTTCACATAGCAGCCGACTGGGAGAAGGTGTCGGTGAATTAGCCCGTCAGATGTTAATGAGTGATAGTTGTAAAATCGCCATTGCCGCGGGAATTGACGATCCACAAAATCCTATTGGTACCGATGCCGTCAAAGTGATGGAGGCCATCGAATCTGTTGCTGATGCCGACCATGTGCTGGTCATGATGGATATGGGTAGCGCATTATTGAGTGCTGAAACTGCGCTGGAATTGCTGGCTCCCAAGATCGCCGCAAAAGTACGTTTGTGTGCTGCGCCGTTGGTCGAAGGTACACTGGCAGCAACGGTCAGCGCGGCCTCGGGAGCGGATATCGACAAAGTTATCTTTGACGCTATGCATGCGCTGGAAGCCAAACGTGAACAACTGGGTTTACCGTCCTCCGACACTAAAATCTCTGACACATGTCCTGCGTACGATGAAGAAGCCCGTTCTCTGGCGGTGGTCATAAAAAACCGTAACGGCCTGCATGTACGTCCGGCCTCCCGGCTGGTTTATACCTTATCGACATTTAATGCCGATATGTTGCTGGAAAAAAACGGCAAATGCGTCACACCAGAGAGTATTAACCAGATTGCGTTACTACAAGTTCGCTATAACGATACGCTGCGCCTGATTGCGAAAGGGCCAGAAGCTGAAGAGGCACTGATCGCTTTCCGTCAGCTGGCTGAAGATAACTTTGGTGAAACGGAGGAAGTTGTTCCACCTACTCTGCGTCCCGTTCCGCCTGTTTCGGGTAAAGCCTTTTATTATCAACCGGTTTTATGTACGGTACAGGCAAAATCAACCCTGACCGTGGAAGAGGAACAAGAACGATTACGCCAGGCCATTGACTTCACGTTATTAGATCTGATGACGTTAACAGCGAAAGCAGAAGCCAGCGGGCTTGACGATATTGCCGCAATCTTTTCTGGTCACCATACACTGTTAGATGATCCGGAACTGCTGGCGGCGGCAAGCGAACTCCTTCAGCACGAACATTGCACGGCAGAATATGCCTGGCAGCAAGTTCTTAAAGAACTTAGCCAGCAATACCAGCAACTGGATGATGAATATCTACAAGCTCGCTATATTGATGTGGACGATCTTCTGCATCGCACCCTGGTCCACCTGACCCAAACGAAAGAAGAACTCCCGCAGTTTAACTCGCCAACTATTCTACTGGCGGAGAACATTTATCCTTCCACAGTACTGCAACTGGATCCGGCGGTTGTAAAAGGTATCTGCCTTAGCGCCGGAAGTCCGGTATCCCACAGCGCCCTAATCGCCCGTGAGCTGGGGATTGGCTGGATTTGCCAGCAGGGTGAGAAACTGTATGCGATACAACCAGAAGAAACGCTAACGCTGGACGTTAAAACGCAACGTTTCAACCGTCAGGGTTAAGCCACTGTTCGGATGGCATCGTTCTGATGTCATCCGGCAATTTACTCAGCACTAATGGTTTTTAACTACCTGTTATATTTTTCACCAATTTATGATGATTTTTCTTCGCTAATCACGAACCCAACGCCGCTGGCTGGCTAATAAACAGACGTTATTTGATCACTCTATTTCGCCGTTATTTATCCCTTTAATTCCCTTTTCTAAAATGCCTGACAGTTCGCAGAATGAGATTTCGATCATGCAGCTAGTGCGATCCTGAACTAAGGTTTTCTGATACTTGAATACCGTTTTATTCGGTTTCGCCAAAGGAGAATGATTGATGAAATCCCCCGCACCTTCTCGCCCGCAAAAAATGGCGTTAATTCCAGCCTGTATCTTTTTGTGTTTCGCTGCGCTATCGGTGCAGGCAGAAGAAACACCGGTAACACCACAGCCGCCTGATATTTTATTAGGGCCGCTGTTTAATGATGTGCAAAACGCCAAACTTTTTCCGGACCAAAAAACCTTTGCCGATGCCGTGCCGAACAGCGATCCGCTGATGATCCTTGCTGATTATCGGATGCAGCAAAACCAGAGCGGATTTGATCTGCGCCATTTCGTTAACGTCAATTTCACCCTGCCGAAAGAAGGCGAGAAATATGTTCCGCCAGAGGGGCAGTCACTGCGCGAACATATTGACGGACTTTGGCCGGTATTAACGCGTTCTACCGAAAACACAGAAAAATGGGATTCTCTGTTACCGCTGCCGGAACCTTATGTCGTGCCGGGCGGACGTTTTCGCGAGGTATATTACTGGGACAGTTACTTCACCATGTTAGGACTTGCCGAAAGCGGTCACTGGGATAAAGTCGCGGATATGGTGGCCAATTTTGCTCATGAAATAGACACTTACGGTCATATTCCCAACGGCAACCGCAGTTACTATTTAAGCCGCTCGCAACCGCCCTTCTTTGCCCTGATGGTAGAGTTACTGGCGCAGCATGAAGGCGATGCCGCGTTGAAGCAATACCTGCCGCAAATGCAAAAAGAATATGCTTACTGGATGGACGGTGTTGAAAACCTGCAAGCCGGACAACAGGAAAAACGCGTTGTCAAACTTCAGGATGGTACCCTTCTCAACCGCTACTGGGACGATCGCGATACGCCACGACCAGAGTCATGGGTGGAAGATATTGCCACCGCCAAAAGCAATCCGAATCGACCTGCCACTGAAATTTACCGCGACCTGCGCTCTGCCGCTGCGTCTGGCTGGGATTTCAGCTCGCGCTGGATGGACAACCCGCAGCAGTTAAATACCTTACGCACCACCAGCATCGTACCGGTCGATCTGAACAGCCTGATGTTTAAAATGGAAAAAATCCTCGCCCGCGCCAGCAAAGCTGCCGGAGATAACGCGATGGCAAACCAGTACGAAACGCTGGCAAATGCCCGTCAAAAAGGGATCGAAAAATACCTGTGGAACGATCAACAAGGCTGGTATGCCGATTACGACCTGAAAAGTCATAAAGTGCGCAATCAGTTAACCGCGGCCGCCCTGTTCCCGCTGTACGTCAATGCGGCAGCGAAAGATCGCGCCAACAAAATGGCGACGGCGACGAAAACACATCTGCTGCAACCCGGCGGCCTGAACACCACGTCGGTGAAAAGTGGGCAACAATGGGATGCGCCAAATGGCTGGGCACCGTTACAGTGGGTCGCGACAGAAGGATTACAAAACTACGGGCAAAAAGAGGTGGCGATGGACATTAGCTGGCACTTCCTGACCAATGTTCAGCACACCTATGACCGGGAGAAAAAGCTGGTGGAAAAATATGATGTCAGCACCACCGGAACGGGGGGCGGCGGTGGCGAATATCCATTACAGGATGGCTTTGGCTGGACCAATGGCGTGACGCTGAAAATGCTGGATTTGATCTGCCCGAAAGAGCAACCGTGTGACAATGTTCCGGCGACGCGTCCGACCGTTAAGTCAGCAACGACGCAACCCTCAACCAAAGAGGCACAACCCACACCTTAACCAGCGCTTACTCCGACAACGTCATTCGGCTTCTCCGGATGGCGTTGTCGGCAGATAACACCATAGCTATGGTTTTTTCTACACAGACGGTTTTTCAAGTCCTGGCGGGAAGTATTGCGCAAATGTTTGCCATACGTGGTTGCCGAAGATAGCGTCATTTCTACGGGTAAGTGTTTCACTTTCATCACCCGGCGATTTACGCCGACGTTGGCTATATAAAGCATCAATTGCTACCTGAATATTGTTACGGTGTTCACTCATCAACGTTTTTTTGCTTTCTGGAGTTAAATTAATAATCACATAATCCAGACACTCCAGAGAATTTAGCAACCAAAAAAAGAATTCAGACCATTCCTCTTCGCGTAACTGAAGCATTGCCGAACGGGTATTTTGGCTTAATCTGCCAGAAGGATTGATCAATTCTAAATGTTCAATAAGCGCAGCCAAAACCGCCTCACTATCCGCCCCATTTTTAACGCCTGACTGGCTACTGTCTAAAATATTTTTTTCTGAATCACACCAAAAACAACGAAACAATAATTAAAAAAGGATTCTGTTGTTGTTACCGGGAACCGACTTTATCGGATATCGAAGTGCTATATTGATTTTTTTCACCCGTAAAGCAGGTGTCGAGTATACGTTCTGATGTGAAAGCGGATAGCGGCATCTGTATCGCTATCCGCCTTATGAAAATCTTATTCTCTTCGCAGGAGGCGGAATATGCCCAGAACGAGAATAGCTCCCACCACCGCCACCAGGAAGCTGTGCAGATTAAAACCACTGATGGAGCCGCCAATGCCAAACATGGTCGCCAGCCAGCCGCCGACCACCGCACCGACTATCCCGAGAATACAGGTCAGGAAAAATCCACCACCATCACGCCCCGGCATGATTAGCTTGGCGATAATGCCGGCTATCAGGCCAAAAATAATCCAGGCAATAATTCCCATGTTCAGGCCCTCGTTTCGATGAATCGGACGCAAGAAATGCTTACGTCAACGCTCTAAGTATAGGCAAGGGCGGGATCGATGCTGGGCGTATGTCGGCTGATTTAAGAACAACATGTAAAAAATATTCACGCATTTGTATTAAGTTTTGTTAACTGTGACCGATAAACCAAAGACAGTTTGTCAGTCAGGAGTTTTTCCGCGTGAGTCATTACCATGAGCAGTTCCTGAAACAAAATCCGTTAGCCGTCCTGGGCGTGTTACGCGATTTGCACAAAGCCGCAATTCCTTTGCGTCTCAGTTGGAATGGCGGGCAGCTGATCAGCAAAATACTGGCAATAACCCCGGATAAACTGGTGCTGGATTTCGGCAGTCAAGCCGAAGACAACATCGCCGTGCTAAAGGCACAGCACATTACCATTACCGCCGAAACTCAGGGTGCGAAAGTCGAGTTTACTGTTGAACAACTACAGCAGAGTGAATACTTGCAGCTTCCGGCATTTATCACCGTACCGCCTCCCACCTTATGGTTTGTACAACGACGCCGATATTTCCGCATCTCCGCCCCACTCCATCCGCCTTATTTTTGCCAGACCAAACTGGCGGATAACAGTACGTTACGTTTCCGCCTGTATGATTTGTCGTTAGGCGGCATGGGCGCATTACTGGAAACAGCAAAGCCTGCCGAATTACAAGAAGGCATGCGC
This sequence comes from uncultured Escherichia sp., assembly GCF_948475835.1. NCBI lineage: Bacteria > Pseudomonadati > Pseudomonadota > Gammaproteobacteria > Enterobacterales > Enterobacteriaceae > Escherichia > uncultured Escherichia sp. The sequence continues at coordinate 6,634 of NZ_CAOLGM010000175.1, forward strand.
TTCGCTCAGATTGAAGTCAACATGGGGCAATGGGGTGTTTTTCACTTTGACGCCCAGTTAATCTCCATCAGCGAGCGCAAAGTGATTGATGGCAAGAATGAAACCATCACCACTCCCCGTCTGAGCTTCCGTTTTCTTAACGTCAGCCCGACGGTGGAGCGGCAATTACAACGGATTATTTTCTCTCTCGAGCGAGAAGCCCGAGAAAAAGCGGACAAAGTGCGCGACTGATTTACATCGCGTCCAGTGCCTGCTCAAGTTTGTAGATATAGCGCGGAGCCTGCGGCGCAGGATGATTTCGCGCTACGTGATCGAGGAACTCGTCAGCATCCAAATCGTTGATTTTGCTGATCGCCTTTTTCCGATCTGACGAGAAAGTCCGTAGCAGCGCACCTGCCCCGTTAGCGTATGACACCACCAGCGCATATTGCAGTACCTTCGGATCTTCAATGCCTGCCAGCGGGCCGGTTTCCAGAATATTCAGGTAAGCCGCCCCCATTGAAATATTACGCTCTGGAT
>NZ_CAOLGM010000176.1:0-6989 GCF_948475835.1 uncultured Escherichia sp.
GCTGATGTACCATCAAACCATCCATTTTGTTCTGGATAAGGATTTGGCGTAAATGAAGAATCAGGTATAATTCTTAACGGTCCAATAGATACGCTAGCCTTTAAATAATTATTTAATTTATCTAATGGAGAAGTAAAAACTTGCGTTAGCACTCTGGTGATTATATCTCGATTAAAATACTCAACTGGCTCGGATATATCAAAAACTTTCAAATTTGTATCGACAGTTCTTCCCAGTTGAGGTAATGCACCAATTTTCGTCTTTAAAAAAACAGGAAACATTGGTTTTTCTTTATCTTCTTCAAATATATAATCAACAGTTTTTACTCGCTCTGTTGCACCACTTTTATTACGTTCTAAGCCAGGTATTAAGTCATTTAAAGATATTTCAAATTCACTGGCAATTGTATCTAATCCTTCCTTATCAATAGATTCAAGCCATAAATTATAATCAATAGGAAGAAGCAACGGATGAGTAAAGTTCAATCTATTTACTAAAGATGATTTAGTATGCTCATCATTACTTAGCTCTCCAATAAATTCATTATTTATAGAAACAGCATAGTTCTTTATATATGCTGCTCTGTGCAATTGTGACCATGCGATTTTAAACTCTAAATAAACCTTTTCAGTTTCATCTGCAATGTCTTTCATTTTTATAAAATGAATATCGAAAATATCACCAAGTTCTTCTAAATATGTTTTATATTCTACACCTATTGTTTGTTCAGGATCGAAACCGATACCAATAGTAATTACATTATTCAGATCCCCATTATGGACTAGAGATCTAAATCCATCTATGCGCCTGTTCCCCATAGCTTCTAAATATATAGGATCACACTGCTCACGGTCTAATATTTGTTGAAGATAAAATAATGCAATTAAAATAGTAGTCTTGCCCGCGCTGTTTGGCCCCAATAGTAATGTTACAGGTGCAAAATCAATTTCCTGCCGCTCTCTAACAGATCTGAAATTTTCAAGTACAAGTTTAGTCAATTTCATAATGAACCTTACATGAAATATTCATTCGATAGGTTTGATGCTAAAAGTTGAAGTTGCATCGCGCTTTTATCATAAATGCTTAGTCCTTTTTTTATTTTTTTATAAATAATCTCATACTCATCTTGTAGATGCTTAGGTGGGATTAATATCTCTATATTCTGCAATTCCTGTGCATTAATATTAGCCATGCCAACAATACTTTTACACATATTCATCAATGTGATTTTGCCATGGATGGAATTAAGATAGCCTGAAATATAGTAGTTATTTCCGATAGGATTAGGTCTAACACGGATTAAATATCCAGCAAATGCCATCGGCCGGTTTTCTTCATACACAGCTGTTTTACCAACAAGTTCCTTACTGTTAGTACGATTGAAAAGGAGATCGCCTTCTTTAACCAAAAATTTATCCTTTTCTTTTACGCTGAGATCAAGATATTTTAAATCTGTAAAATCCCACCCACCTTGATACGTTATATTACCCATCCGCAATATAGGATATTCACCAGAATCAATAGAAGCTTTTGCTGAAGTTCCATAATTTACTGAATCAACCAAGTCGCGAATCTTTCCTGTCGGGAAACGATGTATGTTGTTTGCAGGAGTTCCAAACATCTCTAAAAACTTAGCACGCAAAAAATCATCCGCTAGTTTGATGGCCTGCTCGCGTTTTTGGCGTATATCATCGGCTTTATCGAGGATAGCAGCAATACGTTTTTGTTCCTCAATCGATGGTAGGGGAATACGAACCTCAGCAAGTTTCTTTTTGTTAAGAGTAGCCCCCATCACAGCATTATCTGTCATATCTGAAAACGCTAATGATTTCATGACATGGCTTAGATAAATAGTATCTAATGTATTTTTGTTTTTTATCGGAAGGGCCGCAATTGCTTCATTTGTATAAATTTCCGTCTCAGACAAACAAACTTTTCCAATAGATAATTTAAAACTAAATAATACTGTATTTGCTGGAACTTTTTTTATTCCAGACTCTTGGATAGCGAGATCGGTAATCTGTTCTTTTGTATTCGAGATCCATTTACCTTGATTCATATCAGCTATAGATAACCATCTATGACCCTCCCCCCAATATCTGCTATTACTCCTGCTGGGAGTTTTTCCGATATTTATTTCACAAACATCCCCCAACTTCACCTTCGGCCAATTCACAGCATCCCCTCCAGTTCATCCAGATCTGCCAGAATCTCTTTTTCCAGATCTTTTAATCGTTTCAGTATCACCTTCGGATCTTCATATTCCTCCGCCTGATACACAACTTCTTTATAACGATTAATAGAGAGATCGTATTTCTGCGCAGCAATATCCGCTTTCGGTACAACAAACGCCGCCTGCGTGCGATCTTTAAAATCAACGCCAGCATCAATCCCTTCCGGGTACTGCTGTTTAAGCAACGAGCCTAACTTCTCACCCATAAAGTTATCAACCGGTAGCCCGCGTAAAGTACGGTAATGCTTCCAGCTTGCCAGCAGATGCGGCAGATCGTTGTCTTTTATCGGATTGCGCTTGTCATCTAGGCTGTAGCCGTCATTTTGCAGATCGTAGAACCAGACCTCGTCCGTCTGACCGCCTTTGGTAAAGATCAGGATCGCCGTCGCCACGCCAGCGTAAGGCTTAAATACACCAGAAGGCAGGTTGATCACCGCTTCCAGTTGGTTATCTTCCACTAGCGTTTTGCGAAGTGACTGGTGCGCCTTACTGGAGCCAAACAGCACGCCCTGCGGCACGATAGTGGCACTGCGCCCGCCCACTTTCAGCATTTGCAGAATCCGCGCCAGGAACAGCAGTTCAGTTTTTTTGGTTTTCACCATTGCCGACAGCGTGGAGTCGATATCTTCCTCGTCCAGTGAACCGGTAAACGGCGGGTTCGCCAGAATCAGGTTGAAGGCGTTTTTACTGGCCTGCGGGAAGTTAGTGCTGAAACTCTGGCTCATTGTGTCCTGATAGTGGATATCAGGCGCTTCCACACCGTGCATAATCAGGTTCATGGCGGCGATACGTAGCATGGTGGTGTCAAAGTCGTAACCGTGGAACATGTTGTTATCCACATGGTTACGCCACGGTGTCAGCAGATCGCCGGTAAAGATTTTTTGCTCTTCCAGCTCACCACGTTCGTTGGTACCAATCTCAGTATGAATAGATTCCAGCGAGCTGTACTTCTCCAGCAGATATTCATAGCTGGTTGCCAGAAAACCACCGGTGCCACAGGCTGGATCGCAAATCGTCTCGCCGCGGGCCGGGTTCGGCTCCATCATTTCAACCATCGTGCGGATAATGTGGCGCGGCGTGCGGAACTGACCGTTGATTCCGGCAGTGGTCAGCTTGCTTAACAGGTATTCGTAAAGGTCGCCTTTGGTGTCGCCACGATCCAGCGGCAGGTTTTTGATCACCTCAACCGCTTTGGTCAGCAATGACGGCTTAACAATCTCCAGGCGGGCATCTTTCATAAAGTTGCCCAGCAGCGTTACCTTCGACGCATCGGCCTGGCCGAGCTGACGAAAATGCTGGAATACACCATCGCGCACCACTTCCATCATCTCATCCGAGCCAAGATTGCTATAGTGACTGAAACGGAACTCCTGCTGTTCTGGCGCAAAACGCGGTTTAAAATCAATACCCGCGATTTGTTTACGCTTCTCATCCCGTTGTTCCTGGGTATCCAGCATCCGGGAATACATCAGATAGGTGATCTGTTCGATTACGGTCAGCGGGTTGGTGATACCACCCACCCAGAAATCTTCCCACAGGCCGTCGATTTTACTTTTTAAGTCACCAGTGATCATTGTTAGCTTTTATATCCTGTTTTAAATACAAAAGCCCCGCTGCCGGGGCTTGTCATGTGCGTATTATACCGTCGCTGCGTCGGTCACAACACCCAGCTCTTCGACTATCTTTTGCAAGCGGGCTATTTGCTCTATATCAGGGAACACACCGGTAACGCCTTCATTGTGGATATGCGTAAAAGGCTGTTCAAAGAGCTGCCGCATTTCAATGGTGCCGTAATCGCGAATGTGGTTTTTCAGCAATGACAGGAAGCGCAGTTGTTGGCTGGTCAGACTGTTATCAGCGGCGAACTGAGCAAAGCGGACTTCCACCGCGTCGCTGTCCATCCCGATGATGGTACGCAAAAGTTTATCCAGGCTGGCAGTTGCCTGCGGATAGAACTCTTTCAGCGCACGAATATCAACGTTGGGGTTCTGGATCAGCACCAGCTTCGCCAGTTCATCAAGCTCGTTTTGTGTGACTGGCTCGCCGTTGCGGATTTTCTTCAGCACCGGATTTTGCTGGAACAGCGGCTCCAGCGCCCCCTGAACTTGCTGGCGATAGAGTTTGAAATCAATCGAGCGGATGTTGGTTTTGCGGGTTTCCGTCTGGATCAGGTTCGCATCTTCGGTAATATCCACCTGTATCGAACCAAATTTCGGCGTCGCGTCTTTTTCCATCAGGTGCATGATACCGCGCAAATGAATGCGGATATCCTCCAGCTCTTCCAGACTGGCTTGCTTCCACCAGCCCAAATCACGAAGCTGATTAATTCGCTGTCCCTGCTGTTGCACCTGCGCCAGATGCGGCGGCAGGCGCTCCACTTTTTCGACGATGACCGGCCAGAGCACATCCAGCTCTTCCGGGTTGGTATAACGGGCAGTTTGCGCCGCCAGAATATCCATATCAAAGCGCATGGCATCGCTTTGCCCGCGCACGTCCAGCCACTGCATCAGCGGGGCCAGAACAGATAGCAGATCCTGCTGTGTTTTCGGAGAAAGCTGGCGCAGCACCTTTTCATCACTGTACTGCGCTTTTTGCTGCCACTTTTCCTGTACGGCAATCGACTTTTCATCCAGTGCGTTGATTTGCTCGCGAAGCTGATGAGCAACTAAATCCACCGCCTGTTTGTCGAATTTACGCTGCGCAGCGGCCCCCAGCATAACCCACGCTTCGAAGCGTTTTTGTGCAAGCGATTTTGTCGCTGTGACTTCGGCCTCTTCGGTATGCAGTTCGTGATACTCAAAATTGCCCCAGTGATCGAAAATGCGGAATTTCTGTTTATCCAGCGGTTTGCCGTTATCGTCGTAACCGTACAACCCAGGACAGAGGCGCGTACCACGGCCAATCATCTGCCAGAACTTCACTTTTGATTTGACCGGTTTGGCAAAGACCAGATTCACAATTTCCGGGACATCAATACCGGTATCGAGCATGTCAACGGAGATAGCGATGGTCAGCTCTTTGTTGGTGCTTTCATCCAGCCCTTTAAAATCATCAATCAATTGCTCGGCGCGGGGATCGTAGTTGTCGATGACCTGGCAGAAGCGCCCGGCAAACTGCGGGTACATATCGTCGAATAATTCATTCAACAGCAGCGCGTGTTTGTGGTTACGGGCGAAAATGATGGTTTTACCTGGCAACTGGCCGTCCCGATCTTTCAGGCCATTTTCCATCAGGTTACGCAGGATATAGCGGTTGGTGTCTTTGTTGTAGATCGCCTCATCCAGCGCCTTGCCATCAAACTCCAGCGTATTGGGATCCATGCCTTGTTCTTCCAGCTCGCGGATTTGTGCGTCGCTTAATTTCTCCCGTTTGATGCCTTCGCGCAGGAATTCTGTGGTGTACGTGACAACCTCATAGGGAACCAGATTGTTATCGGCGATGGCATCTTCCAGGCTGTAGTTGGCGGTAGGAATACGTCCTTCACAACCAAACAGGCCGAAAGTGGTTTTACTCACCATGTCAATCGGCGTCGCCGTCAGGCCAATCTGGAGGGCATCAAAATACTTAAACAGATCGCCGTAGACGTTGTAGATAGAGCGGTGGGATTCATCGGCGATGATCAAATCGAAATAACCGACATCGAAATGGTCCATGATTTTCATCATGCCAGGATAGGTAGCGATGTAGATCCTGGCGTTCTGCCTGTCTGCTTTTTTCGATTTACCGACAACATACAACGGCTCATTGGTGAATTGATTAAAGGCATTCGCCGCCTGTTTACGTAATTCTTTGCGGTCACAAAGAAACAAGACGCGTTTTACCCAGCGGGCATCTATCATCAGTTTGCTCAGTGCAATTGCCACGCGAGTTTTGCCTGTACCCGTAGCCTGAACAATTAACGATTGCCGGTACTTGTTGGTAAACCGCTCGCTGACACGGGCAATGGTTTCAAGCTGGTACAAACGTCCGGCAACGGCCTTACCTTCGTTATCTTTTACGTGCGCCACACTGTTCAGCGGCAGACGGGTTTCACGCTGTTGAATAAGATATTGCAGGCTTTCCTTGCTGTAGAAGCCAAACACCCGACGCGGGGGATAACCATGAGTTTTATGGTCATCCCACAGCCAGATATCATAGCCGTTGGTGTAGAAGATGATCGGACGCTGGCCGTATTCTTTTTCCAGCCAGTCTGCATACAGCCGGGCCTGAATTCGTCCTTGCTCGGCATTGACGCTGGTTTTTTTTGCTTCCACCACCGCCAGCGGTTTGTGTGCCTCATCCCACAAGACATAGTCCGCATAACCGTCTCCGGTCGCGGTAGGTTGTTCTTTAACGGGATGTTCCTGCGTAACCTGATCGGTATTTTTAAGGTCTTCGCCTACATTCCAGTCAGCAGCAAGCAGGCGAGAGTCAATCAGGCGACGGCGGGTTTCCGCTTCATCAATAGAGAGAATATCGGCAACATGCTGGTTACGCGCTCTGGCTTCATTCAGGCGTTGAGTGAGGTGTTCGGCCTTTTCCTGTTCTTGCTGTAGTGCGCGTTGCAGCGCCAGTTCGCGCTCACGGCTTTCATCCTGAGCCCTGATTGCATCTTCCAGACGTTTTTCATCTGCACGACCTGAAGATTGTGTTAATGGAGGGAGTGTAAATTTGGGGCAGTCATCAACATTACCGTGGGCGTTGCGTATTACCGTGAAGGAGATCGGTGAGTAACATCGATGGAGATCGGTTCGTGTCACTTTCACAGAACCGTTTT
>NZ_CAOLGM010000177.1:0-1594 GCF_948475835.1 uncultured Escherichia sp.
CCTCAGCATGGGACCACCGTCCGCACAGAATTGATTGCGGGGATGACCACTTTTTTAACCATGGTGTACATCGTTTTTGTGAACCCGCAAATCCTCGGCGCGGCACAAATGGACCCGAAAGTGGTGTTTGTTACCACCTGTTTGATTGCCGGTATCGGCAGTATTGCGATGGGGATATTTGCTAACTTACCCGTGGCGCTGGCTCCGGCAATGGGGCTGAACGCCTTCTTTGCCTTCGTGGTCGTGGGGGCGATGGGCATCTCCTGGCAGACCGGGATGGGCGCAATATTCTGGGGCGCAGTTGGACTATTTTTGCTCACGCTGTTTCGTATCCGGTACTGGATGATCTCCAACATTCCCTTAAGTTTACGTATTGGTATCACCAGCGGAATTGGATTATTTATCGCCTTAATGGGATTAAAAAATACTGGCGTTATTGTCGCCAATAAAGACACGCTGGTGATGATTGGCGATTTAAGTTCTCACGGCGTGTTGTTAGGTATTTTAGGGTTTTTTATTATAACCGTGTTGTCATCACGTCATTTTCATGCCGCGGTGCTGGTTTCTATTGTGGTGACGTCTTGCTGTGGATTATTTTTCGGTGATGTTCATTTTAGCGGCGTCTATTCCATTCCGCCTGATATTAGCGGCGTCATTGGTGAAGTAGATTTGAGCGGCGCGTTAACACTTGAACTCGCCGGTATCATTTTCTCCTTTATGCTGATCAACCTATTTGATTCATCAGGAACATTAATTGGTGTAACTGATAAAGCGGGCTTAATAGATGGTAACGGTAAATTCCCCAATATGAATAAGGCGCTGTATGTTGATAGCGTCAGTTCGGTGGCGGGTGCGTTTATCGGCACCTCGTCTGTTACTGCCTATATTGAAAGTACTTCTGGTGTGGCAGTCGGTGGCCGCACGGGGCTGACTGCGGTTGTGGTTGGCGTTATGTTCCTGTTGGTTATGTTCTTCTCACCGCTGGTGGCGATGGTTCCTCCTTACGCAACCGCCGGAGCGTTAATCTTTGTTGGCGTGCTGATGACTTCGAGCCTGGCGCGCGTTAACTGGGATGATTTTACCGAATCGGTGCCTGCGTTTATTACCACGGTGATGATGCCCTTTACTTTCTCGATCACCGAAGGGATTGCACTCGGCTTTATGTCGTACTGCATCATGAAAGTGTGCACCGGGCGCTGGCGCGATCTGAACCTGTGTGTGGTGGTGGTCGCAGCTCTGTTTGCACTGAAGATTATTCTGGTGGATTAGTAACTGGCGAGGGTTTCCAGATATCATGAGTTCTGATTACGCAGGAGAACTCATGATCTGGATAATGCTCGCCACGCTGGCGGTAGTGTTTGTGGTTGGTTTTCGGGTGCTGACATCCGGGGCCAGAAAAGCGATTCGCCGTCTCAGCGATCGGCTGAATATCGATGTCGTACCCGTGGAGTCGATGGTCGATCAAATGGGAAAGTCAGCCGGTGACGAATTTTTACGTTATTTGCATCGCCCGGATGAGTCGCACCTGCAAAACGCCGCGCAGGTGTTGCTCATCTGGCAAATTGTCATTGTCGATGGTAGCGAACAGAACCTG
>NZ_CAOLGM010000177.1:1604-6972 GCF_948475835.1 uncultured Escherichia sp.
CTGCAATGGCATCGGATTTTACAAAAAGCCCGTCTTGCCGCGCCGATTACCGATGCTCAGGTCAGGCTGGCGCTGGGTTTTCTGCGCGAAACCGAACCTGAAATGCAGGATATTAATGCTTTTCAGATGCGCTATAACGCGTTCTTTCAGCCTGCCGAGGGCGTTCACTGGCTGCATTAAAACCGCTTCGTCTTATCAGCCTACAGACCGCGCCTGACCTGTCGGGTGGATAAGACGTTCACGCCGCATCCGGTAATCTTTGCCCTGTTCCGTTTCGATCTTAACTCCAGCTCAAGCAACACCGTAAAAGTTGCAAAAACGTTAAATGCGTCACACATTTCAATGTTAAAGTGGTCGGCTTTTCCCCTGAAACATGCCACGGGTAACACCATGAGTGAATTTATTGCCGAAAACCGCGGCGCGGATGCCATCACCCGACCGAACTGGTCAGCCGTTTTCTCGGTGGCGTTTTGCGTCGCCTGTCTGATTATCGTTGAGTTTTTGCCCGTCAGTTTGTTGACGCCTATGGCCCAGGATTTAGGCATTTCGGAAGGGGTTGCCGGGCAATCGGTGACCGTGACCGCCTTTGTGGCAATGTTTGCCAGTTTGTTTATTACCCAGACAATTCAGGCTACTGACCGCCGCTACGTTGTTATTTTGTTTGCCGTTTTGCTGACGCTCTCCTGCTTGCTGGTTTCCTTTGCTAACTCATTCAGTTTGCTTTTAATCGGTCGTGCCTGTCTGGGGCTGGCGCTGGGCGGGTTCTGGGCGATGTCGGCGTCGCTGACCATGCGTCTGGTGCCGCCGCGTACGGTGCCGAAGGCGCTGTCGGTGATCTTCGGCGCGGTTTCTATTGCGCTGGTGATTGCCGCGCCGTTGGGCAGTTTTTTAGGCGAGCTTATCGGTTGGCGCAATGTCTTTAATGCGGCGGCGGTGATGGGCGTGCTGTGTATTTTCTGGATTATCAAATCATTGCCTTCACTGCCAGGCGAACCCTCGCATCAGAAACAAAATACTTTCCGCTTATTACAACGTCCGGGTGTGATGGCAGGGATGATCGCCATCTTCATGTCTTTCGCCGGGCAGTTTGCTTTCTTCACATATATTCGCCCGGTGTATATGAACCTGGCGGGATTCGGCGTGGATGGCTTAACGCTGGTGCTGTTGAGTTTTGGCATTGCCAGCTTTATCGGTACGTCGCTTTCGTCATTCATTCTTAAACGTTCGGTAAAACTGGCCTTAGCAGGCGCGCCGTTAATACTGGCTGTGAGTGCGTTGGTGCTGACGTTGTGGGGAAGCGATAAAATCGTTGCTACCGGCGTGGCGATTATCTGGGGGCTAACTTTTGCATTGGTTCCCGTCGGCTGGTCAACGTGGATCACCCGCTCGCTGGCCGATCAGGCAGAAAAAGCCGGGTCTATTCAGGTGGCGGTTATTCAGCTTGCTAATACCTGTGGCGCGGCAATCGGCGGTTATGCGCTGGATAATATTGGTCTGACTTCGCCGTTGATGTTGTCCGGCACATTGATGTTGCTGACTGCATTGTTGGTTACTGCAAAGGTGAAAATGAAGAAATCCTGATATCAGGTAAAGAAGCGTTGGTCAGTAGTTGTTGCTGTTCTTACATATCCGGGCATTCTACCTTACCCAACGCTTCCCAATAATTGCTCTGATTATTACGTTCCATCGCCACGATGGCCTCGCGTATATGTTGTTTATTGTTTTCATCTGACAACATTAACTTTTCCCACGCTTCATCTGATAATGACGCCTGTGGCGTGCAAATTTTACGTAAATCTTGTAATACCGTGGTTTTCTCTTTTGCGGACTGCAGTGAGCTAAAAGGCGACTCGGCGTATACGATGCCTGGCATAGCGAAAAAAGTGAAAATAAGCAGTAGTGTCGTTGGTTTCATGGATTCAACCTTTTACAAATGTGTATCGAATGAAGCATAAGTGTAGTTTGCTTTCATCGCTCTCATCATGCTGTACGAAACGCGCTTGCGTGGTCAGTAAGAAGTGCCAGACTTTATATTCCACTTTTATTCCTTTTTATTCTTATCGATAGCGTTTCGTTTTTTAAACCGCAGCGACCTTACCGCTATAGTCAGGTAATCATTAATAAAAGGATAAAAAAATGAAACTGACAACACATCATCTACGGACAGGGGCCGCATTATTGCTGGCCGGAATTCTGCTGGCAGGTTGCGACCAGAGTAGCAGCGATGCAAAACACATTAAAGTTGGCGTTATAAATGGCGCAGAACAAGATGTCGCGGAAGTCGCTAAAAAGGTGGCAAAAGAGAAATATGGCCTCGATGTTGAACTGGTAGGATTTAGCGGTTCGTTGCTACCGAACGATGCGACAAATCATGGCGAACTTGATGCGAATGTCTTCCAGCATCGACCCTTTCTTGAACAAGATAATCAGGCGCATGGTTATAAACTGGTAGCGGTGGGAAATACGTTTGTCTTCCCTATGGCGGGTTATTCCAAAAAAATCACAACCGTGGCGCAAATAAAAGAAGGCGCGACAGTGGCGATCCCCAACGACCCGACCAACCTTGGTCGCGCACTTTTACTGTTGCAAAAAGAGAAGCTAATTACTCTGAAAGAGGGAAAAGGGTTATTACCTACCGCGCTGGATATAACCGATAATCCTCGTCATTTGCAGATTATGGAACTCGAGGGGGCGCAGCTTCCGCGCGTACTGGATGATCCCAAAGTTGATGTAGCGATTATCAGTACCACTTACATTCAGCAGACAGGGCTTTCTCCGGTGCACGACAGCGTATTTATTGAAGATAAGAATTCGCCGTATGTGAATATTTTGGTGGCACGGGAAGATAATAAGAATGCAGAAAACGTGAAGGAATTTCTGCAATCTTATCAATCACCCGAAGTCGCTAAAGCGGCAGAAACCATTTTTAACGGTGGCGCGGTGCCTGGCTGGTAATTCTCACTCATGCCGCGCCGGACGATTTATTTTTCTGGCGCGGCGACGGGAATCCATTGAAATCAAAATCACCGATGACAGAATCAGCAGCGTTCCCAGCCAGTCCGGTAATGTGAACGTGATCCCCAGCAACAGCAAAGAGAGTAGCGCGCTACTTAATGGTTCTGCACAGCTCAAAATGCTGGCTTTTGGACCGCCAATTAATTGTGCTCCTTTCAGGTACAGACTAAATGTCAGGGACGTACCAATGACCACCAAATAAAAAAACGCCAGAATCAAACTGCCGTTAACGACAAAGTTTGTTCCTTGTCTGGCATAAAAAGGCAACAGAATCAGACCGCCAATCAGCATACTCCAGCCGACGACTGGTAACGTGCCATAGCGGGCAATTAGCGTTGAGGGATAGGTGGTATAGAATGCAGCAGCAAATGCCGAGGCAATGCCCCAGAACAACGCGGCAGGAGAGATCGATAATGACGTCGGATTACCGTGTGTCACCAATAAAAAAGTCCCGACCAGCGATGTCAAAATAGCGCAGAAAACCAGAATGCCCGGGCGCGATTTACGCACCAGTGAGAACCAGGCGACGATAATCGTCGGTGAGAGGAATTGCAGCACCGTTGCCGTGGCTGCGTTCGATTTTTCGATGGTTAGCAAAAAAGTGAGCTGTACAGTTAGCGCGCCAACCACGGAAAAAATCAGCAGGCTAATGGCATCTTTATGATTGTTAATAATAGAAAAGATTTTATCGCCATGAACAAATGACAGCGTCAGTAGAATCAAACCGGCGAATATCAAACGCGTCATAGTCAAAAACTGCGACGACATCTGGCTTTGCTCCATGATGTATTGCGCGCAGACCCCTGAACTTCCCCACAACACGGCGGCAATCAGAACGTTCAGCATCCCCTTTCTGGTGGAACCCATTTTTCCCTCTGCATACTGTTTTGTCGTTTATGTATGCAGGCATGATAGCAAAAATGGCGAGGATGGCTCTGTTTGCGCCACGCCGATTTTTCTTAGCCCAGACTGGTGAGCTAAATATCTTTAATAAACAGCAGGCAAATCATCGCAATACCCAACATCCCTATCGCCAGCCAGAACAACGCATGGTAGCTCCAGATTTCAACCATAATTCCGTCAACAGAGCCGGCGATAATCCAGCCGACGCGTGAAGTATTTGCATATAACGTTGTCGCAGAGCCTATTTTTTCAGGCATCAAGTCCTGAAAATAAAGCATGCCGATACCACAGAGAATACCAAGGAAGATGGCATTAAGAATTTGCAATTCCAGCTCAACCGCCGGAGTCGTCGCCATGAGTACGCTGGCGTAAAAACACATTCCACTCACGATAGCAATGAGCATTAATAGTCGCTTGCCAATACGTTTCATGTAATAGCCTGCGATTAACATCATCGGAATTTCCAGACCGGCAGCGATACCAATCATTTCTCCAGCCAGTTTATCGGTTAGATGCAGTTCATCAATAATAAATAGCGGCATATTTATCATGTAGAGATTATTCGCCGCCCACATCATTGAACAGACCACAAAAAGTAGCCGCGTATCCCGCTTCCTGTGGGTGGAGGGTAAAATTTCTACGGGTTGGGTAACGACAGGAATATTTCTTTGTATTGATGGCAAAAACAACCAGACTATCAGTCCGCAAACAACAAATGCGATGGCTGCGGTGAGATACATCACTTTAAAACTAAATCCCATTGCCAGTTCATAAGCGAGCGGTGGCCCGATAACCCAGGCAAGCGAGATCTGAGCACGTAAAAATGTACTGAACATGACCGTCTCACGGCCTGTTCTGTCGGCGTGTTCACGGGCGAGGGCGAACATTTGCGGGTTTGCGGTGGAAGCAAAACTACTCAGAAGTACGCCCGTTGAGAGGAGAATGAAGTAGTTGCGATTCCACGCAAAAAGCGTGCAGGCCAGCACTCCAAATAAGCAACATAGCAGAATCAGTAATTTACGGTCGCCTTGTTTATCGGAGTGCCTTGCCAGAAATTGACTGACCAGAATTCCCATAATAGCGCTACCGGTGAAGAAAAAACCTACCATTATAGGACGGGCTTTCAGTTCATCTGCGAGGAATATACTTAGGGTAGGAGTCTGAAGAGCGCCCGCAATACCCGTCAGAAAGGCGACAAGTAAAAATGCCGCGGCAGTGAGATCAAGTATTTTTGATGGAGTGGTAGCCGTTTTTTGCATTCTTCTGAATCACCGGGCGAAAAAATATAACTGAGTTACAAATAAGTACCAGTCGAATGAGTATTGTATTAAGAATTTTTGAGTATCGCTGATACAACCAGAAAGCAATGCTAGCGCAATATTATAGGGCCAGCAATTGAGATTATTAGTAAAAGCATGTTAAGAATTAATTACCGAATTTATATATTAAT